>NZ_JBEYFP010000102.1:0-14721 GCF_040634455.1 Kitasatospora sp. NPDC007106 | reverse complement strand
GCGGGCGGCGGCCGCCATCGCGCCGGCATCGGGGAAGCGCTGCGCCGGATCCTTGGCGAGAGCGGTGGCGACGAAGTCGCGCACGGCCCGCGGGAACTCCTCGGACAGTCGGGGCGGAGGCTGCTGGATGTGCTTGAGCACGATCTCCAGCACCGTCTCTCCGGTGAACGGCACTCGGCCGGTGAGCAGTTCGAAGCAGACCACCCCGATCGAGTACAGGTCGCAGAGGGGGGTGGTGGGCTTGCCGTCGGCCTGCTCGGGAGCGATGTAGAGGGCGGTGCCGAGCACCGAGTTGGTGGTGGTGATCTTCGTCCCGGCCATCGCATGGGCGATGCCGAAGTCGGTCACCGTCACGCCGCCGTCGCTGCGCACCATCAGATTGGACGGCTTCAGGTCGCGGTGCACGATGTCCTGCTGGTGCGCGGCGTGCAGCGCGTCCAGCGCGTCGGCCAGGATGCCGAGCGCCCGAGCGGGCACCATGGGGCCTTCGTCGGCCAGGACGGAGTTCAGCGGCCTCCCGTCGATGAACTCCATGACGATGTAGGCGATCTGCTCGTCCGAGCCGTCGGCCGGCTCGGCGTAGTCGTGCACGTGGACGATGCCCGGGTGCCGGAGAGTGGCGAGGATTCGCGCCTCGCGCCTGAACCGCTCGGTGAAGCTGCGGTCCGCCAGCAGCCCCGGCTGCATGATCTTGGCGGCGACCTGCCGCTTCAGCACTCCGTCGTCGGCGCGCCAGACCTCGCCCATCCCGCCGACCCCGACCCGGTCGGTGAGCGTGTAGCGCCCACCGAGCACGGTCCCCGACCCCACATGCCGATCCCCTCGTCCCCGACCTGTCACCGACAGACCGTCAAATGGCGCGCTCAGTGTGTCAGATGACTGATCATCCGTTGTCGGCCGGGAGCACCGCGGTTTCACGCCGCCCCGCCGCAGCTGCCGAACCGTGTGCGCCGTCCTGTGGCGCACGGGCCGCGGACGCACTGCCGGCGCGGTTGTGGCCGACGGCGGTGGGCCGGGGGCGCAGCCGGCGAGCGCAGGACCGGCCGCACAGGCCCCGACGGGATCTCGCAGGGCTGTGCGGCCGGTCCTGGGAAGGTCCGGTCGCGGTCACGTGCCTCCGTCGGCGTGGTGCCGCGCCTCGATGGCCTTGCCGGTGTTGGCGAAGGCCTTCGAGAGGTGGCGCTTGCCGACGGTGCCGACGACCACGCCGAGCACGCGTCCCTTGAAGTTCTTGCCCTCGCGGACCACGACGGCGTCCACCTCCGTCGTGCCGTCGGCCTTCGGCGTGAACGTGTACGTGTGGCCCGACTTGCCGCCCCACACGTTGGAGTCGGTGGTGGTCATGACGACGCGGCGGGGGTCGGACCAGTCGTAGTGCAACCGCTCCCAGATCCCCGCCGAGCCCTCGGTGACATCGGCCTCCTGGGGCCCCCGGGCGTGCACGTCGAGGTACTTGTCGTCACTGTTGCCGAAGAGTTCCGAGCGCCCGGGCCCGAAGTCGGTGAGTCCGGCGACGTACTCCTCGGGCGTGGCGGCGATCGTCTGATGCAGATGAATCGTGGACATGAGCGCTCCTTGCCGTGAGCAGACCCGCTCCGAGCGTCTCTCCGCGCCGTTCCGCCCGCAACAGTTCGGCACACGCGGGCGTCGGACGCCGCAGCGGCCGTCGGCGCCTCGCCGCCCGGCGGCCCGCGGGACGCCCCGCTCGGACGCGCCCGGGCGAGCAGTCACGCTCGGTGCACTCGGCCCGGCCGCGGGAAGGCCCTCACCGATCGCTGCAACGGCTCCGGGCCGCGGCCGTGCAGCGAGCCGCAGCAGCCGATGCGGCGGCGGGCCACGGCCCCGGCACCGGACCCCGGCACCAGACCCGGCCCCGGCCCCGGCCCGGCGGTGCCGGAGCAACACTGCAGGACGGAGCCGGTCCGGTGCACGGTGCCGCCACCGCCCGCCGCCTGCGGCAGCTCCGGCACCACAGGCCGGGCGCGCGGCTGACGTGCGCTACTCCGGGGACTCCTGGCAGTCCGCCCGCAGCACGAGCGGGGCCGTGTCCCGGGCGGTGACCGACCACACGTGTCGGGCTAGGAGCGCCTGCGCCTCGCCCGGCTCCACCCGGCGTGCGGACGGGCCCGCCCGGCCCGCCGGGAACGGACGGAGGGCGGCGAGGCCGCGCTCGATCGCAGCCGCCAGGTCGGCCTCGGCCGACTCCCGGTCCCGCTCCCCATCGGGACACCGGTCGCGCGCCGCCTCGCAGCACACCAGCAGCCTGGCCTCGACCACCGTGCCACCGTGGCCGGACAGCGGCAGCCACGGCTCGTCGAGGCGCAGCACCTCGGCCCGACCGGGGTACGTCCCGCCGGCGGCTCCGCGGGTAGCGGCGCGGACGCTGTCGGCGACCTGCTGGGCGAGTTCGCGCTCGTCGGTGCCGGCAGGTACCGGAGCGGTCAGCAGGAACACCCCGGCCCGGGCGAGGTACTGCCGGCGGTGCCGCAGGTCGGGGTCGGGACAGGTCTCGTGGTAGCAGGAGCAGCCGGGGCAGTGGGGGCACGCCCACGCGATCGGGCATCCGCACTCCAGGCACAGCAGCCCGTCCCACGCCGCTGCCTCTCCGGCGGCGCGGTAGCGGCCGGCATCGGGCCGGAACGGGGCCTGCCGGTCCAGGGATTCCGGCCAGTGCGGCGTCGGCCACGTCGGCGGCGCGGCGTCGAGCGCGGCCGTCAACTGCTCGTCGGCCGCGGCGGGCCGGGCGGTGAACTCCACCCGATCGGCCTGCCCGGGGCGCCGTCCGCGCCGGGCGTCGGCGGCGAACGTGCCGATCGGCAGCGCGGCGGCGAACCGGCCGGGCAGTGCCGGGCCCGCGGCCGGATCGAGGGCGGCGCGGACGTCGTCCAGCACCGCCTCCCACTCCCCCGCGCGCTCCCACGGGCGGTGGGCCACGACGGTGGCCACCGCGTACGGCGGCTCGTCCGGCTCTCCGGCCGCGGGCAGGAGGTCGACCTCGGCAGCCGCGGGGTACGCCTCGCCACTGCTCATCCGCGTCAGCGAGGTCAGGGCCTCGGCGGCCGCCACGGCCCATGCCCGGCGCTCCGATTCCTGCGGTCCCACGGCCGTGGCGTTTCCGATCACCAGCACGGTCAGCCCCGCGACCAGCGGCTCGTCGGCGGACGGACCGTCAGCGGCTGCAGGGACCGCGGACCGCAGCAGTGCGGTGTAGCGGGTGGTGGAACCGGTCTGCTGCGCCTCACGGGCCCGACGGGCGGCATAGGAGCGGTTCTTCTTGGGCGACACGGTGCACTCGATCCTGGCGGGTCCGCCCACGCGCCGCCCGCCCGGTCCAAGGGCACGACAGAGATCCACGGGCGTCGGGGGAAGCCCCCGTGACTCCTTGGTCGGCGGCGCCCGGCGTCCCGGCGTGGGCGGGGATCGGGCAGCGACGATCGGCAGTGCGTGTCCAGCCGGGCAGCATGCTAGCGGACGTGGACCCGTGATGCCGGTCCGATGGGGCCGGCAGGTCGGATCTCTTCGGCCGGCTCCCACAGATGCACGGAGGTTCCGTCCTCGGAGACCGTGTACCAGGTGCCGCCCCCCGCTGCGCGGGCAGGCCCCGAGACGGGAACCGGGTAGGAGATCTCGCCGCGCACGGTCATCTCCGGTACGTCGACCAGCCGGTGGCGCGCCGTGCCGTACCGGGCGTCGCACTCCGAGGTACCGGCAACCGGGGTGTCCTCGTCGACGAAGGCCGCGTCGAAGTCCCAGTACACCCTGTCCCCGCCCGTACTCCCGGGTGCGTCGGCACGGCGTCCCGGGCGTCCGACTCCCGTACGACCGAGCCGTTCTCCGCCCGGCGGAGGGAGAGCGGCCACTGCCCGACGTCCACGGTCAGGAGGCGTCGGCCGGACGGGCTCACCGCAAGGAGGACCTGCTCGATGCCGATGGGTTCGGCGGTCAGCTGCTGCCCGTCCCCACGCGCCGACAGCACGGGCGAGCCTTCCTCGCCCTCACCGATGCTCAGCCCCTTCCGTGCCGGATCCGGGTGCGGAGCGTGCTCGGAGCCGGAGGCCACGGTCATGGTGTTCACACGTCCCAGGACCCTGCCGTCCACGGCGTCCAGGACCGCCCACACCTCCTGGTCGTCCTCCGGGTCCGTGTCGCTGCCCGACGGACCGCGAACGTGGGCCCACACGAGGCTGCCGTCAGCGCCGACCGCAGCGGAGCCTCTGCCGACGCCGGATCCAGTGGCGCGGTGACGGTGGTGACGAGGCGGGCGGCGACGGTCATGGTTCTTCTTCCGGTCACGGACGCGCGATGCGGGGAGCCTGACGTCCCCACCCCATGTTCGAGGTCGTGGCGCCCCGAGCGGTGTTGACCATCCGGTGCTGCTGTTCGTGTCGAGGGATCTGCTATTGATCCGACGTGCGCAAAGTGATTCAACGTCGTTTGGGTGGTCCTGAGGTCCTTGAGGTCGTCGAGGTCGATGTTCCTGAGCCCGGGTCGACGGAGGTCCTCGTCGAGGTCAGGGCGGCAGGGGTGAACCCCGTCGACTGGAAAGTGCGCGGCGGGGGTCTGGGGCACTTCCCTTTCTCGGTCGGTTGGGATGTGTCCGGGGTCGTGAGAGCGATCGGCGCGGGGGTGACCAGGTTCGAGGTCGGGGACGAGGTGTTCGGCATGCCCGGGTTCCCGCTCGAGGCGGGGGCCTACGCGGAGTTCGTGACGGGGCCGTCGCGCCAGTTCGCCCTCAAGCCTTCCGGGCTGAGTCATGTGCAGGCGGCGGGTCTGTCCTTGGCGGGTCTCATTGCGTGGCAGGCCCTGGTGAGTACGGCAGGTCTGGAGGCGGGCCGGCGTGTGCTGATTCCGGCCGGAGCCGGCGGTGTCGGCCATCTGGCGGTCCAGATCGCGAAGAGTCGGGGGGCGTACGTCATCGCGACGGCAAGCACGGCGAAGCACGACTTCGTCCGGGGCCTGGGCGCTGACGAGGTGATCGACTACCGCAGCGTGGACGTCGGTTCCCGTGTCGACGGTGTGGATGTCCTCCTGGCCACCGTCGCAGGCCGGCTGGAGAACCTGGCGGGAACGCTCACGCCCGGCGGCTGGGTCGTCGCCCTGAACGGTGCCGACGCAGAAGCGGTTCAACAGCTGTCGAAGACGGGTCTTCGCGCCGGCTTCATGCTGGTGGAGCCCGACCGGGCAGACCTGGAGACTCTGGCGGCCCTGGCACGGTCGGGCGGTCTCACTGTGCATGTCGACAAGGTCTTCCCGCTTGAGCAGGCAGCCGAAGCACACCGCTTCGGCGAGACCGGACGGTCCACCGGGAAGATCGTTCTGGTTCCCTAGAGAGCCGGTCGGGTCTTCGACCGAAGGCACAAGGTGCTCCCAGCCGTGCGGGGCTGGAACGCTGCGGCCCATCGGCAGTGCCGGCTCAGCGGTGGAAGTCGGCCACGGCCGTGCCGAGGCCGCGTTCGAGCTCACCGGGTGTCTGGAGGCGCGGCGTGCCAGGTGGTCGAGGCGCTCGCGGGTTCCGGGCCGGGCGATCAGGTCCTGGAACGTTGCGGCGTCGGAGCGCACGTTCGCCCGATCCGGGAGCGTGAGGTCGTTGACGGCCCGCTTGGCGGCCTTGACTCCCTCGGGCGGGAAGCCGGCGATGCGCTCGGCCAGGCGCTCGACGAATTCGTCCAGTTCGGCGTCGGGCAGGGCGCGGTTGATCCAGCCGTAGCGTTCGGCGAGGTCGGCGGCGAAGTCCTCGGCGCCGACGACGGCTTCGATGGCCCGTGCCCGCCCGAGCCTCCTGGTCAGGTGCTGGAGGCCGCCGGCGCCGGGCAGGGCGCCCGTGCCGGTCTCGAACTGGCCGAAGACCGCGTTCTCGCGCGAGGCGCAGATCATGTCGCAGGCCAGGGCGAGTCCGTCGCCGCCGCCGCGGGCCCTGCCGCGCACCTTGGCGATGGTGATCACCGGGACGCGCGCGAAGTCGTACAGGAACATGCCCAGCGAGGCGTCGACGGGGCCGACGGCCTTCGCGGTCTCGGCGGTGTACTGCGGGACCTCAGTGAGGTCCACGCGATTGCCCCCCTCGGAGGGCAGGAACATGGCCTGCCGGAATATCACTTCAGCACGATGCCGCAGGTCGGATACGGTGCGGGACATGCCCGACGCCCTTCCCGCCGATGTGGCCGAGGTCCTCGACCTCCTTCTCGGCGCCGACGATCCGGTCCACGTCGCACTCCGCCGGCAGATCCCGCACCTGAGCGTCTCCGGCCGCTGCACATGCGGCTGCGGCACCGCCTACTTCGACCTCGACGAGGCCGCGGTCCGGCCTGCGCCCACCGAGCCCGGCACGGGAGTGGCCGCCGAGGCGCTCATCCACACCGAGGACGGCAGCTGCCCCGGAGAAGTCCTCCTCTTCGCCACGTCCGGCCGCCTGTCGTGGCTGGAGGTCTGCTCCTGGGACAACGAGATCGACGTCACGCTGGACCTGGCCCGCCGATCGCTCCGCCGCTGACGTTCCCGGCCCGGACCCGAGCAGACCGACTTCCCTCGGGTTCTGAATCGGGAAACACCGCCTCGGCCGGTATGTCTGAGCGAGCGGCGGAGCGGGTCGGTCAGCGGTCAGCCGCAGTGGACGCCCCCGACGCTGCCGCCGCTGGCGTAGCTGCCGTTGTAGTCGACACGGCCCACGACGTTGATGCAGTGGTCGGCGGCCTGCAGCTTCACCGGCCCGGCGTAGTACTTGTATTCCTTGGCGCCGACCCTGACGTCGTCGATGCTGCAGGTGCCGGTGGGCGGGGTCTGCTTGCACCGGATGATCGTCATCGCCGTGTACTTGTCGACGCCGTACCCGCCGGCGGAAGTGGCGACGTTGACGGCGCAGTTGTCGCCGGTCGACGGGTCGTAGTACGGGTGGATGGTGCCGAACGTGGTCGAGCCGGCCTTCACCGGGGAGGTGTCGATCTCGCCGCCGGCGCAGCCGTAGGCGCCCGCGGAGGCGTCCGGCGCGCTCAGGGCGAGGCCGGCGGCGGCCAGGCCGAGGGCGGTTGCGCCCGAGGCGACCTTTCGAAGGATCATGTCTGTTTCCCCCATGGTCGACGCTGCGTCGGATCGGTTCCGCCGACGGCCCGGGCATCCTGCAAACCGTCGATCCCGTGATCCGATCACGCGGATGTCCCGGCCGCGGCCGGCGGAACGCCGGGCCCCGTCAGCCCGGTTCACCCCCGCCGCCCTCGACCGCGAACCGCAGGGTGACCAACTCGAAGGGTCGGAGCCGTAGTTCTGTCGCGCCCTCGCCCGTCGGGCGTTCCAGGAGGTCACAGCGGTCCACCCGGGCGTACTCGAAGCCCGGCGCGACGCGGACGCGGGCCCGGCCGCCGCAGGACTCGTACAGCCGGACGACGACGTCGCCCCTGCGGTCGTCGGCGAGCTTCACGGCACTGACGACCACGGCGTCGTCGTCGAGCGTGATCAGCGGAGCGACCTCCGCGGCCCCGGGAACCCGCCGTTCCGGCAGGCCGACCCGGTAACCCTCACGGACCGCCGCGCCGACGTCCGCACCGGGGACGAGCGCGTGCCGGAAGCGGTGCAGCCCCTGGTCGGTGTGCGGGTCGGGGAAGCGCGGGGCGCGCAGCAGGGAGACCCGGACGGTGGTCGTGGTACCGCCGTCCTCCGGGCGTACCGTGCGGGTCACGTCATGGCCGTAGGTGGAGGCGGTGACCAGGGCGACGCCCCAGCCGGGCTCCTCCAGGTGGACGAAACGGTGGTTGCAGGCCTCGAACTTGGCCGTCTCCCAGCTGGTGTTGGTGTGGGTCGGCCGGTACAGGTGGCCGAACTGGGTCTCGGCGGCGTACCGGTCGGTGCGCACGTCGAGCGGGAAGGCGGCCTTGAGGAACTTCTCGGTCTCGTGCCAGTCGACCTCGGTGTCGAGGTCGAGCCGCCCGGACCCGGCGGTGAGGGTGACGGTCTGGACGGCCCGGGAGGACCCGAAGGTACGGGTCGCCCGGACGGCGACGGCCTCGGGCCCGGAGGCGGCGACCTCCAGCGAGTCCAGGGCGGTCAGGTCGGTGACGGTGTTGCGGTAGAAGGAGTCGACGTCCCAGGCGTCCCACATGGTGGGGAAGTCCGGGTGGATCTGCAGCAGGTTGGCGGCCGCACCGGGGGCGAGGGCCTCCCGGCCGGAGGCGGCGTCCAGCACCGACACCACCAGCCCGCGCGCGTCGACGGCGACCTGCAGCAGACCGTTGTCCAGCAGGTGGCCGCCGTCCGGCCGGGCTTCGACCGTACAGCCGCCGGCGGCGGGGGCCACGGGCCGGGCGCCGCCGGCCGGCACTCCCCCGCGTTCGTGCGGGGCGGCGTTGAAGACGACGGTGCCGTCCCCCTCGCCGGCCAGCGCCCGCTGCGCCCGGGCGGTGATCGCGGCCAGTTCCTCCGCCACTGCGGCGTACGTCCGTTCGGCCTCCCGGTGCACCCAGGCGATCGAGGAGCCGGGCAGGATGTCGTGGAACTGGTGCAGCAGCACGGTCTTCCAGATCCGGTCCAGTTCCTCGTACGGGTACGGGAGCCGGGCCCGTACCGCCGCGGTGGCGCACCACAGTTCGGCCTCGCGCAGCAGGTTCTCGCTCGCCCGGTTGCCCTGCTTGGTCCTGGCCTGGCTGGTGAGCGTGGCGCGGTGCAGTTCGAGGTAGAGCTCGCCCGTCCACACGGGCGGGTCGGGGTATTCGCGCTCCGCCTTCGCGAAGAACTCGGCGGGCCGCTCCCACCGCACCCGGGCCGATCCCTCCAGGTTCCGCAGGCGTGCCGCCTTGGCGACCATCTCGCGGGTGGTTCCGCCGCCGCCGTCGCCCCAGCCGGTCGGGGCGAGGGAGCACCGGGCCCGGCCCTTGTCCTTGAAGTTGCGGGCGGCGTGGGCGATCTCCTTGCCCTGCATGGAGCAGTTGTAGGTGTCGACGGGCGGGAAGTGGGTGAAGATCCGGGTGCCGTCGATGCCCTCCCAGAGGAAGGTGTGGTGCGGGAAGGTGTTGACCTGGCTCCACGAGATCTTCTGGGTCAGCAGCCGTGTGGACCCGGCCGCCTTGATGATCTGCGGCAGCCCGCCGGCGAAGCCGAAGGTGTCGGGCAGCCAGGCCTCCTCGTTCTCGATGCCGAACTCCTCCAGGAAGAAGCGCTTGCCGTGGACGAACTGACGGGCCATCGCCTCGGATCCGGGCATGTTGGTGTCGGACTCCACCCACATGCCGCCGGCCGGGACGAACCGCCCCTCCGCGACCGCCTTCTTGACCCGGGCGTAGACCTCGGGCCGGTGCTCCTTGATCCAGGCGTACTGCTGGGCCTGGGACATGGTGAAGACGAAGTCGGGCTCGTCCTCCAGCAGCGCGGTCATGTTGGCGGTGGTCCGGGCGACCTTGCGGACGGTCTCGCGCAGCGGCCACAGCCAGGCGGAGTCGATGTGGGCGTGGCCGACGGCGCTGATCAGGTGCGCGGACGGCTCGGCGGGCGAGGCGAGCACCGCCTCCAGCTCGCGCCGGGCGGCGGCCGCGGTGCCGTTGACGTCCTGCAGGTCGACCACGTCGAGCGCCCGTTCGACCGCGCGGAGGATCTCCCAGCGGCGGGCGCCCTCGACCGGGAGTTCCGCCATCAGTTCGCCGAGCACCTCCAGGTCGACGACCAGTTGCCACACCGTCTCGTCGAAGACCGCGAGGTCGATCCGCTCCAGCCGGTACTGCGGGCGGTCCCCGGCGGTCTCCTTGTCGCCGAGCCCGGTGGGCAGGAAGGGGTGGTAGTCGAGGATCACCGGGTTGGAGGCGGCCTCGACGTGCAGCAGCACCTCCTCCCCGCCCACCGCGGGCGCGGCGATCCGCACCCACTGGTTGCGCGGATTGAGGCCCTTCACCGGGGTGCCGTCGGGCCGGTAGACCAGGCCCTCGCACTGGAAGCCCGGCATGTTGGCGTCGAACCCGAGGTCGATCAGCGCCTCGACCGTCCGGCCCGCCCAGGCGTCGGGGACGGTGCCGGAGACGGTCAGCCAGCTCGTCCCCCAGGGCGCGCCCCACTGCGCACCGGCCGCGATCGGGGTGCGCGGCGCGGCCAGGCCCTCCGCGACGGGCACCGGCTCGTCGGGAGCCGTCCAGATCGACACCTCCAGCGGGACCGACTCGGGGTACACGGCCGGCCGGATGCGCTCCTCCAGGACGCGCTTGAGCCGGGACTCGACGAGGTTGCGGTCATCGTGCATGCGGGCTGCTCCCAGGGGTGGCGGACGGTTCGAGAGGGCCTAACGGAGCTGGTCGACGGTGACGAGTTCGGTGATGCCCCGGGCGGCGAGGTGGGCCGCGTCCGTGGCGCGTCCGGCGAGGACGGCAGCCGGCCGGGCGCCGGTGGCCGCCATCCGCATGAACGCCTCGAAGTAGGACCCGCCGGGCGCGCAGACCGAGCGGTCCGGGGCGTCGTCCGGCAGGTCGAGGACGAGTCCGGTGGTCCGCACCGGCGGCGGGGTCCACTCGGCGCGGACCTCCGCCGCCAGGGCGGCGACCGCCGCGCCCGCCGGCTTGGTCTCCCGCGCGTTGGTCAGCAGGCCGAGGCCGTACTCGAGTTCGGGGAAGTCGGCGAGGGCGCGGTCGACGTCGTGCGAGCACCACCAGGTGATGCCCCACAGGTCCGGGCAGTCCAGGGCGTTGGCGACGGTCGTCCGGGCGAACGCCGCGGCCCGCCCGGCCGGGATGTGCGGGGCGGGCGCGCCGACCTCCTGGAGCCAGACCGGGCGGTGCGGGTCGTCCGCCCAGGCCTTGGACAGTTCGATCAGGTAGGCGGCGTGCTGCCCGGTGGCGGCGGCCTCGGGGCCGTGCCGCTGTGCGGTGCCGTTGAACACCCAGGAGTGGACGGCGGTGGCCGTGCCGATCCGGGCGGCGTGCGCGGGGGTGAACGGGTGGCCGTCCCGGTACCAGGCGGCGTCGTACGCGGCGTGCAGGTGGAGGCGGCCGGGTGCGCCCTCCTCGCAGGCGGTGAGCATCCGGTGCAGCCACGCCTCGGCCTGGGCCGGGGTGATCCGGTCCGGGTCGGGGTGCGGGTGGCCGGAGAACTGGTCGATCTCGTTGCCGACGGTCATGCCGATGAAGTTGGGCCGGTCGGCGAGGGCGGCGGCGAGCGTGCGCAGGTAGGCGCGCTGGCCGTCGATCACCTCGGGGTCGGTGAAGAGGTTCCGGCGGTGCCAGGTGGTCGTCCAGGCGGGCAGGAAGTCGAAGCTGGACAGGTGCCCCTGGAGGCCGTCGACGGCCACGTCCAGGCCGCGTTCGGCGGCGGCGTCGGCGAGGGCGACCAGCTGCTCGACGGCCCGGGGGCGGATCAGCGTGCGGTTGGGCTGGAAGAGCGGCCACAGCGGGAAGACCCGCAGGTGGTCCAGGCCGAGTGCGGCGATCGAGTCCAGGTCGGCGCGCACCTCGTCCGGCTCGAAGTCCAGCCAGTGGTGGAACCAGCCCCGGCTGGGCGTGTAGTTGACGCCGAAGCGCGGGGGCCGGACGGTCTCGGTCATGCGGCGGCGGGTTCCTTCGTGAGTCGCGGTCATCCCTTGACGGCCCCTTCCTCGACGCCCCGGAAGAAGAACCGCTGCAACGAGGCGAAGACGACGACGATCGGCAGGAAGGCGATCATCGTGCCGGCGGCGATCAGCCGGGGGTTGGCGCTGAAGGTGCCGTTCAGGTACTGCAGGCCGACGGTGAGCGTGTACTTGCCCGGGTCGTTGAGGACGATCAGCGGCCACAGGAAGTCGTCCCAGGCGCCGATGAAGGTGAAGATGACGACCACGCTGAGCATGCCGCGCACGTTCGGCAGGCCGACGTGGACCAGCCGCTGCCACACGTTGGCGCCGTCGACCAGGGCGGCGGCGTCCAGGTCGGGCGGGACGGCCCGGAAGGCGGTGCGCATCAGCAGCACGTTCAGCATCGCGATCGCGCCGGGCAGGGCCACCCCGGCCAGGGTGTCGGTCAGGCCGAGGCTGCGCACCGTGACGTACTGGGAGACGATGGTGACCTCGCCCGGCAGGACGAGGGTGGCCAGGAACAGGCCGAGGACCAGGCGCGCGCCGCGGAAGCGCAGCCGGGCCAGCGCGAAGCCCGCCAGGGTCGCGCCGGCCGCGTTGCCGATCACCGCGATCGCCGCCACCACCAGGGAGTTGGCGGCGTACGTCCAGACCGGGACGGTGTCCGCGACCTCGGCGTAGTTGGCGAGGGTCGGCTCCTGCGGCAGGAAGCCGGGGGTGCGGGACCAGATGTCCTCGCCCGGCCCCTTGAGCGAGGTGGACAGCTGCCACAGGAACGGGCCGACGGTGAGCAGCAGGACGAGCGCCAGCAGCAGGTAGCGGGCGGCCTTCTCGGCCGGAGACGGGGTGCTGAATCCTCGGGCCATCGGTCAGGCCGCCTTCCTGCCGAGCCGGGCGAGCAGCAGCATCGGTCCGACGGTGATCGCGAACAGCAGCAGGCTGAGCGCCGAGGCGTAGCCGATGTGCCCGGTGAAGCCGCGGCTGTACAACTGGATGAGCATCACCACCGACATGTCGCGGCCGCCCGGGCCGCCGGTGCCGTGGGAGAGCACGTACAGCTCGGAGAAGACCCGCAGGGCGGAGACCGAGATGAGCACCGAGACCAGCAGCATGGTGGGGCGCACCCCGGGGAGGGTGACGTGCCAGAAGCGCCGGGCGGCCGACGCTCCGTCGACGGCGGCGGCCTCGTGGAGTTCGCGGCCGACGTTCCCGAGCGCCGACAGGTAGATCACCATGTAGTAGCCGAGCCCCTTCCACACCGTCAGGCCGATCGCGCTGAAGAGCAGCAGCCAGCGGTCGGTGAGGAAGGAGACCGGCCGCGCGGCCAGGCCGAGTTGGCCGAGCAGGCCGTTGAGCAGGCCGCGGTCGTCCAGCACCCATCCCCAGATCAGCGCGACCACCACGGCGGAGGCGATGACCGGGGTGTAGAAGGCGGTGCGGAAGAAGGTGATGCCGGGGAGCCTCCGCTCCACCAGCAGGGCGAGCAGCAGCGGCAGCAGGGTGAGCAGCGGGAGGCAGATCAGCAGGTAGACGATGCTGTTGATCAGCGCGTCCACCAACTGGTCGTCTTCCAGGGCGCGCTGGTAGTTGGCGAGGCCGGTGAAGCGGCCGCCGCCGAGCGGGCGGGCGTCGGTGAACGAGAGGATCACCGTGTTGACGGCCGGCCACAGGTTGAAGACGGCGAGCCAGAGCACGGCCGGGCCGGCCAGCAGCCAGGGGGTGAACCAGCGCCGGTGGGTCATCGGGGTGCCTTCCTCGAGAGGGGCGGGCGGACCCGGGCAGTCCCTGCGGTCAGGACCGGGCGGTTGCCCTCGGGCGGCGGCCGGGTGGGGGCGGTCGCCGCCCGCGGGGCGCGGTTCAGCCGCCGAGCAGCTTGTTGCAGCGGCTGACGGCGGTGTCCAGGGCTTGCTGGGAGCCGATCTCGCCGCTGATCGCCAGCGCGATCTGCTGGTTGACGACCGTGCTCATCGCGTCGTTGACCTGGACGGGCTGGAGCATCCGGGCCTTCCCCAGCGAGGTGAAGGCGATCACCTTGGCGTCGGAGGCGTTGCTGCCGTCGCTCCTGCTGAAGAACGGGTCGTCGGCGGAGGCCTTGGTGGAGGGGAAGATGCTGGTGAGGTGGGCGAAGGCGGCCTGGTTCTGCGCGTTGGTCACCCAGCGGGCGAGTGCCAGGGCGGCGGCCCGGTTCTTGCTGCTGCGTGCGACGGACAGGCCCTGCACGTACAGCGGCGGGGTGCCGATCGCCGGGGACGGGACGACCTTGGGCGCGAGGGTGGGGTTGTCGGTGGCGAGGCCGGTGATGTAGTTGCCGCCGCCGGTCGTCCAGGCGACGGTGCCGGCGTTGAAGAGCTTGGCGTTGCCGGCGTACGTCTCGGTGAGCACGTCCTTCGGCAGCAGGCCGTCCTTGTAGGCGTCGCGGTACTTGTCGAGCAGGGCGGCGGCCTCGGGGGTGTTGAAGGTGAAGCTCCTGCCGTCGTCGGCCATGAGCTTCACGCCGGCGTCGGCGAGGTCGCCGAGGCCCGGCTTGCGGCTCATCAGGTAGGTCGAGCCGCCGGACTTCTCCTTGACCGTCCTGGCCCGGGTCATCAGTTCGTCGAGGGTGGCCGGGGGCTTCTTCGCGTCCAGCCCGTACTCGGCGAGGAGTTCGGAGTTCCAGTAGTTGACGTCGGTGTTGAGGTACCAGGGGTAGCCGTAGGCGCCGTCCCGGCCGGCGAAGCGGTAGGCGTCGATGCCGCCCTTGACGTAGTCGTCGGCCAGTTTCGGGTCGGCAGCGGCGACGTCGAGCAGCATGCCCCGTGCGGCGAGCGGCAGCGCGAAGTCGGGCGGGAGGTTGACCACGTCGGGCAGGGTGCCGCCGGAGGCCTGGCTGAGCACCTTGTCCGAGTAGCCGTCGCCGGGTTGGTCGAGCCACTCCACCCGGACGCCGGGGTGCTGCTGCTGGAAGGCGTCCAGGACGCCCTGCATGTAGTCGGTGAACTTCGGTTTGAGGGCCCAGGTCTGGATCGAGACCTTGCCCGTGACCTCGGCGCCGGCGGTCACGGCCGGGCCGTCCGGGCCGGTGTCCGGGTCGCTCAGGCCGCAGCCCGCGAGTGTCGCGGCCGCGACCGCGGCCAGTGCCAGCCGTGCCCAGTGGCTTCCTAACATGCGGCGTCTCCCGATCCGTCGAGCAGAACCCCTGAAGCTCTACTAAAGCCCTTTAGCGCTTCGGCAGC
>NZ_JBEYFP010000101.1:0-14779 GCF_040634455.1 Kitasatospora sp. NPDC007106 | reverse complement strand
GCGTGCGGCGCTCGCCGGGCTGAGCACGCTGGCCGGGCTGCGCGGCCGGGCCGACACCGGCGCCGCCGACCGGGCGGAGGCGCTGAGGTTCTACACGGGCGCGGTCACCGCGCTGAACGCGGCGGCCTTCGCCGACCGGGACACCACCGGCGACCGGCGGCTGGCGGATGCGCTCGCCACGCTGGAGGCGCTGAGCCGGGCCACCGAGGCGGCGGCGCTGGAACGCGGCACGCTGAGCGGCGTGCTCGCGGCCGGCTCGTTCCGGGGCGGCGACTACCCGGCGTTCGTGCGGATCACCGCCGACCGGGGTGCGGCGCTCGCCGACGTGCCGCGCACCGCCCTGCCCGAACGGACCGCCGCGCTGGACGCCGCGCTCCGCAGCCCCGCCGCGGTGGCCGCGGCCGGCATGGAGCAGCAGGCCCTGGACGGCTGGGCGGCGGCCCGGCTGCCGGTCCGCGCGGACGCCTGGTGGCAGGCGGCGACGGAGCTGGTCGACGGCCTGTACGTGGTGCAGTCCCAGGCGGCCGGCGACGCGTCGGCACGGGCCGCGGAGCTCCGCTCGCAGGCGCTGCGGGCTCTGCTGGTGGACGCCGGGCTGGCGCTCGCCGCGGCCGTCGGCGCGGTTCTGCTCGGCCTGCTGGCGACCCGGTCGATCACCCGGCCGGTGGCGGCGCTCGCCGCGGAGGCGGAGGAGCTGGCCGACCGGGTGCTGCCGGAGGCGGTGGAGCGGGCGCAGACGGGCGGCGGGGCGGCCTCGCCGGGCGCGGCCGCGGCGGCGGGCACCGCGGAGCTGGAGGTGCTGGGTGCGGCACTGGACCGGGTGGCGGGGACGGCCGTCCGGCTGGCCGTCGAGCAGTCGGTGCAGCGCCGCAACACCGCACGGTCGCTGGCCGGCCTGGGCCGGCGCAACCAGTCGCTGGTGATGCGCCAGCTCGGCCTGCTGTCGGCGCTGGAGCGGAGCGAGCAGGACCCGACGGCGCTGGCGAACCTGTTCGAGCTGGACCACCTGGCGACCCGGATGCGGCGCAATGCGGAGAGCCTGCTGGTGCTGGTCGGCGAGGCGAGTCCGCGCCACTGGCCGCAGCCGGTGGCCCTGGGCGACGTGGTCCGCTCGGCGCTGGGCGAGGTGGAGGACTACCGCCGGGTCGTGCTGCGCCGGGTGGACGGGGTGCTGGTCGACGGGGGTGCGGTCGCGGAGGTGGCGCACCTGCTGGCCGAACTGATCGAGAACGCCCTGACCGCCTCGCCGCCGGACACCGACGTGGAGGTGTTCGCGCGACTCGGCGTGGACGGCTGCCTGGTCGTGGTGACGGACCACGGGCCGGGCCTGGACGAGTCGGCGCTGGACCTGGCGAACACCCGGCTCGCGGGGCGGGAGAGCTTCCTGGTGGACGGCGGCGGACAGCTCGGCCTCTACGTGGTGGGCCGGCTGGCGGAGCGCCTGGGTGCGGTGGTGCGGCTCTCCCCGGCGCCGGTGCACGGGGTGACGGCGACGGTGGCGCTGCCGTCGGCGCTGCTGGCGGACGGGGTGCGGCCGGTGCCGGCGGTCGGGGTGGCGGGATGACCGGGTTCGACGCGGGCGAGGTGGTCCGCCCGTTCGTGATCACCGCGGGCCGCACCAGGCCGGTCCGGGACGAGCTGCGGGTGGAGACGCTGGTGACGGCGCAGCCTGCCGCGCTGGCGGCGCCGCTGGGGTTCGAGCGGCACCGGATCGTGGAGCTGTGCCAGTACCCGCGGTCGGTGGCCGAGCTGGCGGCGCTGCTGACGGTGCCGCTGGGGGTGGCCCGGGTGCTGGTCGCCGACCTGGCGGCGGAGCGGTTCGTGCGGGTGCACGAGCGGGCGGCCGAGGACGTGTCCGTGGCGCTGCTGGAGCGGATCCGGGACGGCCTGCTGCGGCTCTAGGACGGCGGTGGTGCCCGCCCGGACGTGGTCGCGGGCCCCGGGTGCGCCGTTGCGCTCCCGGGGCCCGCGGTCTCAGGCCGTCACTTCTGCTTGCGCAGCTCGCGGACGGCGTCCTCCAGGCGGCGGCCGTAGTCGGCGTCGGCCTTGCGGAAGTTCTCGATCGCCCGCTCGACGATGTCGTCGCGGTCGGCCGAGACCTTGGCGATGAAGCCGGAGAGGTTCTCGATCAGGCGCTGCTTCGCGCCGTCGTCCATCAGCCGGTAGAGGTTGCCGGCCTGCACGAAGTCGTCGTCCTCGGCGTGCGAGGGGGCCTCGTGGTTGCCGGTGGTGCCGGTGACCGGGACGGCGGACCAGAGCGGGCGGCCGGTCTGGACGGGGCCGCCGAAGCTGTTGGGCTCGTAGTTCTTCTGCCGGCCGTGGCGGCCGTCGTAGAGGTGGCCGTCGCGGCCGTTGGTGCGGGCCTCGGTGGCGTGCGGGCGGTTCACCGGCAGGTGGTCGGCGTTGATGCCGACGCGGTAGCGGTGGGCGTCCGCGTAGGCGAACAGGCGGCCCTGCAGCATCTTGTCGGGGGACGGGCCGATGCCGGGCACGAAGTGCGCCGGAGAGAAGACCGACTGCTCGACCTCGGCGAAGACGTTGTCGGGGTTGCGGTTGAGCTCCAGCGTGCCGAACTCGACGAGCGGGTAGTCGGCGTGCGGCCAGACCTTGGTCAGGTCGAACGGGTTGAAGCGGTAGGTCGCGGCGTCGGCCGCGGGCATGATCTGCACGCTGACCGTCCAGGTCGGGAACTCGCCCCGCTCGATGGCCTCGCGCAGGTCGCGCTGGTGGCTGTCGGGGTCCTCGCCGGCGAGCTTGTTGGCCTCGGCCTGGGTGAGGTTCTTGATGCCCTGGTCGGTCTTGAAGTGGTACTTCACCCAGAAGTGCTCGCCGGCCTCGTTCTGCCACTGGTAGGTGTGCGAGCCGAAGCCGTCGAGGTGGCGGTAGCTGGCGGGGATGCCGCGGTCGCCGAACAGCCAGGTCACCTGGTGGGTGGACTCGGGCGACAGGCCCCAGAAGTCCCAGACGTTGTCCGCCTCCTGGGAGCCGCTGTACGGGTCGCGCTTCTGGGTGTGGATGAAGTCGGGGAACTTGATGGCGTCCTTGATGAAGAACACCGGGGTGTTGTTGCCGACCAGGTCGTAGTTGCCCTGCTCGGTGTAGAACTTCAGCGCGAAGCCGCGCGGGTCGCGCACCGCGTCCGCCGCGCCGAGGTTGCCGGCCACCGTGGAGAACCGGAGGAAGGTCTCGGTCTGCTTGCCGACCTCGGAGAGGAACGCCGCCCGGGTCCAGGGCGTGACGTCGGCGGTCACGGTGAAGGTGCCGTAGGCGCCGGCCCCGCGGGCGTGCACCACGCGCTCCGGGATGCGCTCGCGGTTGAAGTGGGCGAGCTTCTCGAACAGCAGCTGGTCCTGGATGAGGGCCGGGCCGCCGGTGCCGGCCGTCTCGGTGTTCTGGTTGTCGGCCACCGGAGCACCGGACTCCGTGGTGAGGGTGGGCCGCAGCTCGTCCTGGGTGGTCATGGGGAGGGTCCTTCGGTCGTCCGGTCGTATCGGATCCGATCCTAACTTGGACTCAGTCCAAGTCAACACTAGAGCCAATTCGAGAACGTGCCTTACTCTGGGTCCATGAGCGACCTGCTGGAACGACTCCGAGGACGCGGCTGGCGACTGACCTCGCAGCGCCGCGCGGTCGCGGAGGTGCTCGAAGGCGACCACGTCCACCTCACGGCGGACGAGGTGCACGCCCGCGCCGTGGCGAGACTCCCGGAGATCTCCAGGGCCACCGTGTACAACACGCTCGGCGAACTGGTCTCGCTCGGCGAGATCCTGGAGGTCTCCACCGACGGCCGCGCCAAGCGGTACGACCCCAATGCGCACCGGGCCCACCAGCACCTGGTCTGTTCCGGCTGCGGCACCGTGCGCGACGTCCGCCCGGAGGGCGACCCGATGGCCGCCCTCCCCTCCGCGGAACGCTTCGGCTTCACCCTGACCGGCGCCGAGATCACCTACCGCGGGCTCTGTCCGGACTGCTCGCCCGGCTGACCCCGCCGCGTGCGCCCTGCGCGTCCTACGCGCTCAGCTCCGCGCTCAGCGCACCGAGCAGCCGCGCCGCCCGCTCCGCCACCTCGGCCGGGCCGGACTCCGCGGCCCGCCGGCACCAGTTCTCCGCCTGCACCGGCTCGCCGCGCCGCAGCGCCAGCAGCGCGAGGCGCAGCGCCGCCCGCCCGTGCCCCGCGTCGGCGGCCCGGGTGTACCAGAGCACGGCCTCGCTCTCGCCGTCGTGACGGGCCAGCAGCAGGCCGAGGTTGAACGCGGCACTGCGGCTGCCGGCCTCGGCGGCCCGCCGGTACCAGTGCTCGGCGGTCTGCAGTTCGCCGCGCTCGGCGGCGCGCACGCCCATCCGCACCTGCGCCCTGCGGTGGTCGGCCTCGGCCGCCACCGTGTACCAGTGCTCGACCTCCGCGTCGGCGTCGCCGCGCCGCTCCAGCACCGCGGCCAGCCGGAAGGCGCCCTCGGCGGAGCCGCCGGCCGCGGCCTGCCGGTAGCGCTCCAGCGCACCGGCGGCGTTGCCGCGCTGCTCGTGGACGACGGCGAGCTGCAGGGCGGCCTCGCCGTGCCCCTCGGCGGCGGCCCGGGCGTACCACTCGTGGGCCTGCGGGAGTTCGCCGCGGCCCGCGTGCAGCACGCCGAGGTTGAAGGCGCCGTCGACGCTGCCGGCCTCGGCGGCCTTGGAGAACCACGGCTCGGCGCCGGACTCGTCGCCGCGCTGCAGCAGCACCACGGCCAGCGCGTTGCAGGCCTCCCGGTGGCCGGCGTACGCGGCCTTGCGGTACCACTGCTCGGCCTGGGTCCCGCGGCCCGTTCCGGCGCAGAGCAGGCCGAGGTTGAAGGCGCCGTTGTGGTCGCCTGCGTCCAGCGCGGCGCGGTACCAGCGCTCCGCCTCGGCGGCCTCGCCGCGGCCGGCGTGCAGCGCGCCGAGGGCGTTGGCGGCGTTGCCGTCGCCGGCCTCGGCGGCCTCCTGCCACCACTCGGCGGCGGCCGCGAGGTCGCCCGCGTCGCGCAGCAGGAAGCCGAGCGCGCAGGCCGCCCGGGGCTCGCCGTTCTGCGCGGACTGCCGGTACCAGCGGGCCGCCTCGTCGAGTTCGCGGCGCTCCTCCAGCAGCACGCCGAGCCGCAGCGCCGCGCGGGCGTGGCTGCGCGCGGCGGCGGTGCGGTACCAGGTCTCGGCGGTCTCCTTGTCGCCGGCCGCCTCGCGCATCCGGGCGAGCCGGTAGGCGGCCTCGCGGTGGCCGGCGTCGGCGGACACCTTGAACCAGCGCTCGGCCCGGACGTCGCGCCGGTGCTCCATCAGGTCGCCCAGGGCGTAGGCCCCGAGCGGGTGGCCGTGTTCGGCGGCGAAGTGCAGCCAGTACTCGGCGGCCTCCTCCTCGCCCTGGTCGCGGAGCTGGAGGCCGAGCGCGTGCGCGGCGGGCGCGGAGCCGGCGACGGCGGCCTGCCGCCACCACTGGGCGGCCTCGGCGCGGTGGCCGCGCTGGTGCAGCAGCACGCCGAGGTTGTTGGCGGCGGCGCGCAGCCCGGCCGCGGCGGCGGCGCGGAGGTACGGCTCGGCGTCCTCCAGGTCGCCGCGGCGCAGCAGCATCGCGCCGAGCTGGCTGGCGGCGCCGGGGTCGCCGGCGTCCGCGGCGGAGCGGTGCCGGCTCTCCAGGGCGGCCTGTTCGCGGGCGGCGAGGGCGGTCTCGAAGCTGGCGGCGTCCTCCGGTTCGGCGGCGGGCTCGTCGTCCGCGGCGGCCGGGTAGCGGCCGACGGCGTCGACGAGCTGCTGGGCGGAGATCCGGACGAGGCTCTCGGGGCCGTAGCTGCGCTGGGCCGGCAGGCCCTGCTGGGTGTCCTCGGCGGACTGCGCCCAGGCGTCGGTGTCGGCCTCGGCGTGCGTCTGCGGCGCGGCGGCCGGTACGGACCTCGCCCCCGTGTCGTTCCTACCGATCAGCTTCATGCCGGCTCCCGCTCCCCCAGAGTGCTGCGGCATCCGCCGGGGGCGCCGTGTCGGCGGCCGCCGCCCCCTGCCGGTCCGAAAGGGTGTCGGTCCGATAAGGAGTCAACAGCCGTTCGGCTTCCCCCATGTGGTCCATCGTCGCATCACCCGGAACCCGCGTACACCTGCCCCGGACCACGTCTGGGCGGAGCGGGCCGAAGCTTGCGGGAGTGCTTCAGCGCTTTGTCGATTTCCCGACATCGGGCCGCACAAACCCCGGCAGCGACGACGGGGCCGGGGCGGCCGAATCGATACTACCGGAGCCGACCCCCTCTTGATCGGAAAACGACAGGGCCCGGAGCGCCAGATTGATCTGGCGGCCTCCGGGCCCTGATCTTCAGTAGCGGGGACAGGATTTGAACCTGCGACCTCTGGGTTATGAGCCCAGCGAGCTACCGAGCTGCTCCACCCCGCGTCGGTGAGAAAACCATAGCACGGACGCAGGGTGGACCAACAAATCGGTTCTCGCAGCTCAGGGGGTGGCGGAGGGCGACGCCGAGGCCGACGGCGACGGCGACGCGGAGGGCGCCGGGCTCGCCGGGGCGCTGCCCGGCTGCGCCTTGGCGGCCCGGTCCAGCGCCTCCTGGAGCGCCTTCTGCGCCTGCCCGTACGCCGCCCAGTCGCCGTTCTTCAGCGCGGTCTGACCGTCGGTGAAGGCCTTCTGGGCGTCCTGCAGCGCCTTCTGCAGGTCCGGGTTCGCGCCCGTGCCGGGTGTGGTGGGAGTGGGCGTGGTCGGTGTGGCGGGGGCGGTCGGTGTGGTCGTCGCGCTGCCGGACGCGCCGGGCAGCACGGCGGCGAGCGCCTTGGCCAGGTTGTCCTCCAGGGCCACCTTGTCGCCGTAGACCGCCAGCACCTTCTGCAGCACAGGCGCCTTGGCGCCGCGGCCCAGCAGGTAGACCGGCTCGATGTTGAGCAGGCCGCCGCCGACCGGCAGGGTCAGCAGGTTGCCGTACTCGATGTCGGAGTCACTGCCGGTCTTCAGCAGGGTGAGCTGGTTGGCCACCGCCTTCTCGGAGTTGAACTTCGCCTGGGTCAGCTTGGGCCCGAGCGCGCCCGATCCGGCCGGGATCTTGAGCACGCGCATCTTGCCGTACTCCGGACCGGGGTCCGCACCGACGGCCATGAACGCCGCCAGGTTGTCGCGGCCGCCCGGCACGAAGCTGCTGGACAGCGAGAAGCTGGCCGACGGGGCGCCGGGCATCTTCAGCGTCAGGTAGTACGGCGGCTGGACCTCACCGGTGTTGGTGGTGGGGTCGAGCGGCACCTGCCAGATGTCCGTGCCGTTGAAGAACGCGTCGGCGTCGGTCATGTGGTACTGGCCGAGCAGGTCGCGCTGCACCTTGAAGAGGTCCTGCGGGTAGCGCAGGTGCGGCATCAGCGCGGCCGGGATCGCCGAACGGGCCTTGACCGTGCCGGGGAAGGCCTTCATCCAGGTCTTCAGCACCGGGTCGTTCTCGTCCCACTGGTACAGCGTCACGTCACCGGTGTACGCGTCGACCGTGGCCTTCACCGAGTTGCGGATGTAGTTGACCGTGTTGACGGCGGTCAGGGTGCGGCCGCGCTGGTCGGTCAGCGAGTCCTTGGTCGACTCGCCCAGGGCGGTCTTGGAGGAGAACGGGTAGCCGTCCGAGGTGGTGTAGCCGTCCAGCACCCAGACCAGCTTGCCGTCCTGCACCACCGGGTACGGGTCGGCGTCGATCGACAGCCAGGGCGCGACCTTCTCCACCCGCTCCTTGGGCGTGCGGTCGTAGATCACCCGGGCGCCGTCGGTGATCGCCCCCGAGTAGAGGATCTGCGGCTCGGAGAACTTCATCGCGTACGCGGCCCGGGTCAGCGGGTTGTCCAGCGAGACGCCGCTGCCGCCGTCGTAGGTGAAGGTCTGGTCGGCGCCGCTCTCGGAGGTGTAGTCGATCTCCTGGTTGCTGCCGCCGACGATGGAGTACGTCCGGGTCTTCTCGCCGTAGTACACCCGCTGGCGGTAGTCGCCGAAGGTGCCGTCGGTGGGCAGGCCGGACTGGGTGTAGACCGGGTTGCCGTTGCCGTCGACCTGGTTGCCCTTGGCGGCGACGACGCCGTAGCCGTGGGTGTACTTGAAGTGGTCGTTGATCCAGTTCCGCTGCTGGACACCGCTCAGGTCCAGCTCGCGGGCACCGAGCACGGTGTCCTGGTTGCCGTACCGGTCGACGTCCAGCGTCCGCGGGAAGGCGTAGTACTTGCGCAGCGCCTCGTTCTGCTGGAACGTCGGCGCGACCACGTTCGGGTCGAGCAGGCGGATGTCCGCGATCGTCTGCGCGTCCGGCGCGGCGGCGCCCGCCTTGGCGGCGTCCTTCGGGTCGTACTGCTGGGTCTCGGTGTCCGCGATGCCGTAGGCCTTGCGGGTCGCGTCGATGTTCTTCTGGATGTACGGCGTCTCCTTGGCCTGCTCGTTCGGCTTGACCTGGAACTGCTGCACGATCGCCGGGTACACCCCGCCGATCAGCACCGCGGAGAGCGCCATCAGCCCGAAGCCGATCAGCGCCGGCGCCCAGGTGCGGCGGATCGGCGTCAGGAAGAAGAGCAGCGCGCAGATGACGGCGACGAAGAACAGGATGGTCTTGGCCGGCAGGAAGGCGTTGGCGTCCACGTAGCGCAGGCCCGTCCAGCCGTCGACGCCCTTGTACGCGCCGGACTTGACCGCCAGGCCGTACCGGTCCAGCCAGTAGGCGACGGCCTTCAGCAGCACGAACACGCCCAGCAGCACCGCGAGGTGGCCCTGCGCGCCGCGGCTGGCCCGGCGGCCCGGCCCCTGCAGGCGCAGGCCGCCGTACAGGTAGTGCACCAGCACGGAGGCCATCAGCGAGACGATCACCGCGCTGAACGCGAAGCCCAGCAGGAACTCGTACCAGGGCAGGTCGAAGGCGTAGAAGGCGACGTCCCGGTGGAACTGGGGGTCCTTCACCCCGAACGGCGTCCGGTTGGTCCACAGCAGCCAGGTGCGCCACTGCCCGGAGGCCGCGGCGCCGGCGACCAGGCCGACCAGCAGCGCGACCGCGACCAGCAGCCACTTCTTGTACGGCGCCACGCCCGCCCGGTAGCGGTCCAGGCTCTGCTGCTCGACCGACATCGCGGCCATCGGCGGCCGCAGCCGGTGCGCCAGCCAGACGTTGGCGCCGACCACCACGGCCATCAGCAGGCCGAAGACGGCGAACAGCCCGGCCTTCGTCCGCAGCTGGGTGGTGAAGACCGTGGCGTAGTCGACCGATTTGAACCACAGCCAGTCCGTCCAGAAGCCGGACACCAGCGCGAACAGCAGGAACAGCACGGCGAGCACGCCCGCCGTCAGCAGCAGGACCCTGGTGCGCCGCGAGGGCGGGCCGACTCTGGCACGGAAGCCCGGCTCCGGGCGGTCCGGCATCTGGAAAACCAAGGTGGCACCTCTGCTGTGTCGTGAACGTGGTCGGATCGGTCCCCTGTGCAACTTAGACCGTCTTCACCTGAGTTCCCGCCGGGCCGCCCGCCGGCCCTCCCGAGACCCGACCGTTACCGGGCCCGGCGGGGCTTCCGGGCACCGCGGACGTGTGAGGATTGGGGCATGTCCGATGCACCCCTCACGCCCGCCGACGGCCTGCCGCCGGCCGCGTCCCCGCTGACCCGCGCCGCCCTGGAGATCGACGAGTACGCGGCCACCCTCGGCTGGGACCTCCCCGCCCGGCTGTTCGCGCTGGTCGACACCGCCGCGCTGCGCAAGGCCGACCCGAAGCTGGCCCGCCAGCTCGGCCTGGCCGCCGACGAGGCCACCGGGCTGACCCCGGTCGAGCAGGACGAGCTGCCGGCCGGCGCCGAGCTGGACAAGTTCCTCGGCACCATCGCCTGGCCGGACCAGGTGGTCGGCTGCGCGCTGGTGGTCGAGCGGCTGATGCTGCCCCCCGGTGCCGAGCAGTCCCGCCCGAAGAACGCCACCGAGAAGGAGCTCGCCGGCTGGGTGGCGAACCACCCGCAGCGGCAGGAGGTCCGGATCACCGCCGCGGTGCTGCGCGACGGCTCGCGGGAGATCGCCCTGCGGCTGCGCGAGAAGGACGTCGCCCGCGAGGTGCTGACCGGCCCCGACCTGGTGCCGGGGCTCACCGAGGCCCTGCTGGCCACCTTCTCCTGAGCCGGGCCGGCCGGGGCGCCCGCGAGGTGCCCCGGCCCGTTCCCGCGGCTCCTACTTCGGGCAGGACGGCAGCGCCGAGGTGTTGCCGGAGCGGATCTGGTCCAGTGCCTTCAGCGCGCCGCCGAGGCTGTCCACCTTGACCAGGGTCAGGCCGTCCGGGGTGCCCTTGCCCGCCTCGGAGCAGTTCTCGGCCGGCGTCATGAAGTACTCGGCGCCCTTGTCCCGGGCCGCGATCAGCTTCATCTGGATGCCGCCGATCGGGCCGACCTCGCCCTCGTCGCTGATGGTGCCGGTGCCGGCGACGAACTTGCCGCCGGTCAGGTCACCGGGCGTCAGCTTGTCCACGATGCCGAGCGAGAACATCAGGCCGGCGCTGGGGCCGCCGACGTCCTGCAGGCCGATGTCGATGGTGAACGGGTAGGTGTGGTCGTTGCCCGGCAGGATGCCGACGATGGCCCGGCCGTCGGAGGCCTTGCCGGTGGTGACGGCGACCTTCTTCTCGGCCGCCTTGTCGGTCGCCGAGCCGTTCGTCCCCGCCGAGCCGTTCGTCCCCGCCGTGCCGCCCGCGGCCGCGGTGTGCGGGACGACCGTGAACTCCACCGTCTCGCCCGGCTTGTGCTTGGTGACCAGCGCGGCCACCTGCTCCTTGGCGGTCACCGGGGTGCCGTCCACCGCGACGATCCGGTCGCCCGCGTGCAGCTTGCCCTCGGAGGGCCCGCCGGCCACCACCGAGGAGACCACGATCTGCGTGCCGACCGGGATGCCGAGCTGCTTGAGCGCCGCCGTCTTGGCGCTGTCCTCGGAGGAGGCGAACTGCTCGGCGTTCTCCTGCTGGGCCTCCTTGTCGGTCTGGCCCTTCGGGTAGACGTTGTCGTGCGGCACGACGAGGACGTCCTTGCGCAGCCAGCCGATCACCGCCGAGACCAGGCTCGGCTCGTACTTGGCGCCGGTGACCTGCACCGTCGTCATGTTGAGGTGCCCGCTCGTCGGGTACGTCTCGTGGCCGCTGATCGCGATCACCGGGACGGAGCCGCCCGACTTCTTCTCCTGCTCACCGAGCGTGTTGTAGGTCGGGCCCGGGCTCATCTCGGTGTACGGCACCCGCATCAGCACGGAGGCGCACAGCAGGCCTATGAGCATCAGGGTGGCGGCGAGCATCGTCGCGGAGCGGCGTGGCATGGATCGACAGTACGGGAAGGCGGCGGTGGGGCGCTGCCCGGCCCGGGGCCTCAGCGGCGGGGGCCGTCGCCGGAACCGACGGTGGAGCGCTCCATGGCGGCGCGGAACCGCTCGTGCTCGGCGAGCGAGGCCGGATCACCGGTGGCGCGGGGGGTGCGGGCCGCCCAGCCCGCCCAGACCATGGCGGCCAGTGCGGCGGCGACGGGGATGATCAACCAGGCGAGCGCAGCCATGTCCGTACTCCCAGCTCGTCGTGTCTATCAGCAGATTAACCGTCCGCGCAGACAACGGCGGCAGGGGGCGCCGGGTTACGGCCGCGGTGCGTCCGCGGCAGGGTCGTGGCACACCCGTGGCGGGGCCGCCGCGGGGCCGGGACAGCGGGCCGGGAGGGCGCCGCGGGCCGCCGCGCACCGGGGCGGGTGCCCGGGGGCGGCCCCGGCGGGCGATGGGGCGAACGGGGGACGGCGGGGTCAGCAGGTGCCCGCGCCGACCCACTCCTCCTCGCCGTCGCTGAAGACCTGGTGCTTCCAGATCGGCACCTGGTGCTTGAGGTCGTCGATCAGGCGGCGGGCCGCCTCGAAGGCCTCGCCGCGGTGCGCGCAGGAGACGGCGACGATGACGGCCTTGTCGGTGATCTCCAGCCGGCCGACCCGGTGCACCGCGGCCAGCGCCTTCACCGGGAAGTCCGCGACGATCTTCTCGGCGATCCGGCGCATCTCGTGCTCGGCCGTCGGGTGGGCGCTGTACTCCAGCGCGGAGACGGACTTGCCGCCGTCGTGGTCGCGGACCGTCCCCACGAAGACCGTGGTGCCGCCGGCCGCGTCGTCGCCGACCGCCTCGTACACCTCGTCCAGCGACAGCGGGGTGTCGCGGATGGCGAGCAGGCGGATCGGGTCGTGGTTCTCGGACATGGTCACCATGATTCCCCATGAGGGATGCCGCCCGGCAAGGGCTTCCGCATCACGATTGGAGCATTCCGCAGAGCGGAACGCCGAAGCAGGGTCGGGCAGGGCGGGCGACGGCTCAGAACCGCCGCCGCTTGCGGGCCCGGCGGACCAGGGCGGCGGTGCCGACCAGCGCGACGGTGGCGCCGGCCGCGCCCAGGCTGGTCGCCGCCTCCTTGCCGCCGAGCCGGCGGCCGGCCACCGCGTGCTTGCCGGAGACCTGGGCGAGCAACTCGGCGAGCACCTCCTCGTTGCTGTGCTCCGGGCGCCAGCCCGCCTCGTGCAGCCGGCTGCCGGAGACCACCCACGGGTACATGGTGTAGGCGAGGTCGCCGGCCGGGGCCGGGGTCAGGCCGAGCCGGTGCAGCCGGGCCGCGGTGCCGAGGGCGAGCGAGGCCGGCAGCTCCATGCGGCGGATGCCGGAGAGCTCCTCGACGTCCTCCTGCTCCAGCCAGCCGTCGGAGCCGACGGTGACCTCCCCCTCGACCAGGCCGAGCGCCGCGTACTCCAGCGCCGAGGCGAGGTCGTCGACGTGGCAGAACTGCCAGCACGGCCGCGAGCCGGCCACCACCAGCAGCCGCGGCGCCTCGAAGTGCCGGGTCAGCACGGTGTCGATGCCCGGGCCGACCACCACCGCCGGGCGGAGCACGGTGATCTGCAGGCCCGGGTGGGCGCGCGGGGCGCGCCGGGCGAGCCGTTCGATCTCCAGCAGGTCGCCGACCAGCGTGGCCTCCTCGGTGGCCCGCAGCTCGGAGTCCTCGGCGAGCGGCACCTCGTTGTCCGGCAGCGCGCCGTAGACCATCGCCGAGGTGCAGAGCACCACCCGGGAGACGCCGGCCGCCGCGGCGGCGGTCACCACGGTCTGCGCGCCCCGCACGTTGTACGCGCTCCGGGCCCGCGGGTCGGTCTCCATGCCGAGGTCCATGGCCAGGTGGACGACCACGTCGACGCCGGCCAGCCGTTCCGCCACGGCCGGGTCGCGGACGTCCAGGATCCGCCACTGCACACCGGGCACCTCGCCGCGGCGGTCGTCGATCGCGAGCACCCGGCGGACCCCCGGGGAGTCGACCAGCCGGGCCGCGACCCGCTCGCCGAGCACGCCGGCCGCCCCGGTGACGGCCACGGTCAGCGGCCTGCCGCCGTAGGCTGGAGACGGCGAAGCCGCGGCGGCCGCGCTGTCGTCCTCACCTCCGGTCAGCCCAGAGCGAACGTCCGAAGGCGGGGAACTCACCGGCCATCCTCCACGGTTAGCTTATGTGCGTACGTACGAGTGTCACGTACCGTCCATCCTGCCCGAGGCAAGGGCCCGGCGGGCGCACCCGGCGCCATCGGGCCGCGAGACCATGGACACGTCCCGCCTCCGCGGGCACACGAATTCCCCGCCACAACCCGCGTGACGGCCGAGCAGATCTGAGGACCCCGTGAGCGACCTCCCCTTCGGATTCTCCGTCCCGCCCGAGGAGCCCGAGGACGGCAAGGGCAAGCAGGACGACCAGGGCGACGCCGCCGCCAAGGGCGGGGGCGGCCAGGACGAGACCCCGCAGCAGCCCTTCGGCTTCGGCGCGGGCAACCCGCTCGGTGCGCTGTTCGGCATGGGCGGCGCCGGCGGCGACAACCCCTTCGGCGCGATGATGGGCAACCTCAACCCCAACGACCTCGGCGCGGCGTTCCAGCAGCTCGGCCAGATGCTGTCCTTCGACGGCGGCCCGGTGAACTGGGAGCTGGCGCAGAACATCGCCCGGCAGACGGTCGTCGCCGAGCCCGCCGAGGGCCGCAGCAAGGACCGCTCGGTCGGTGCGGCCGAGCGCACCGCGGTCGTCGAGGCCGTCCGCCTCGCCGAGCTGTGGCTGGACGCGGCCACCGAGTTCCCGTCCGGCTCGACCACCGCCGTGGCGTGGAGCCGCGCCGAGTGGATCGAGGCGACCCTGCCGGTCTGGAAGGACCTGGTCGACCCGGTCGCCGAGCGGGTCGGCAACGCCATGGGCGGCGTGCTGCCGCCGGAGATGCAGGCCATGGCCGGCCCGCTGATGGGCGTGATGCGCTCGATGGGCGGCGCCATGTTCGGCACCCAGATCGGGCAGGCGCTGGGCGCGCTCGCCGCCGAGGTGGTCGGCTCGACCGACGTCGGCCTGCCGCTCGCCCCGTCCGGCAAGGCCGCGCTGCTGCCGCAGAACATCGCCGAGTTCGGCGAGGGCCTGAGCGTGCCCGCCGACGAGGTGCGGCTCTACCTCGCCCTGCGCGAGGCCGCCCACCAGCGCCTCTTCGCCCACGTGCCGTGGCTGCGGGCGCACCTGTTCGGCGCGGTCGAGGCGTACGCGCGCGGCATCAAGGTCGACACCTCGCGGATGGAGGAGCTGGTCGGCCAGCTCGACCCGACCAACCCGGAGGCCCTCCAGGAGGCGCTGGCCGGCGGTCTGCTCCAGCCCGAGGACACCCCCGAGCAGAAGGCCGCCCTGGCCCGGCTGGAGACGGCGCTCGCGCTCGTCGAGGGCTGGGTGGACGCGGTCGTGCACGCCGCGGCCTGCGGCAGGTGCGGCTGGGCGGCGGCGTG
>NZ_JBEYFP010000100.1:0-14897 GCF_040634455.1 Kitasatospora sp. NPDC007106 | reverse complement strand
GCGGGGTCAGCCGGCGGCGGGGGTGCCGACGTAGCCGGTCATGTCGGTGGTGGCCCAGGAGGTACCGGCGTAGGTGGCGCTCAGGTGGCCGCCGTCGGTCGAGCCGACCGAGAAGATGTAGTGCGTGCCGTCCGGCGCGATGGCGTTGCTGATGCTGCCGCCGGTGACCGGCGTGCCGGCCAGGGTGGTCATGTCGGCGCCCGTCCACTGCCCGCCGTTCGGCAGGTAGGTCATGTAGACGTGGCCGTTGGCCGAGTTGGCCGTGACCACGCCGACGGTGCCGTCGGGCTGCAGGAACGCGGCGGGCGCGCCACCCGCCGAGGCGGGGGTGCCCGCCTGGTTGGTGAGGTCGGTGCTGGTCCAACCGGGCGCCGCGTACGTGGCGCTGAGGTGCCCGCCGTTCATCGAACCCCGGCTGAAGATGTAGTGCTTGCCGTCGGCGGCGTTCACGTTGCTGATGTTGCCGTCGCTGACCGGGGTGCCGGCCAGGGTGGTCATGTCGTCACCCGCCCACTGCCCGCCGCTGGGCAGGTAGGTCATGAAGACGTGGCCGTTCGCCGCGTTCGCCGTCACCACGCCGACGGTGCCGTCCTTCTGCACGAACGCCGACGGCGCGCCGCCGGCGGAGACCGGGGTGCCCACCGTGGCGGTCATGTCGGCAGTGCCCCACGTGCCGGCGCTGTTGAGGTAGGTAGCGCTGAGGTGGCCGCCGTCCGCGGAGCCGCGGCTGAAGATGTACAGGGTGCCGTCGGGGGCGACCGTGTTGCTGACGCCGCCCCCGGTGACGGGGGTGCCGATCTGCCCGTTGAGGTCGACCGTCGCCCAGTTGCCGCCCTTGGGCAGGTAGGTGATCCGCAGGTGGCCGTTCGAGGCGTCGGCCGTGGTGACGCCGATGGTGCCGTTCTGCTGGATGAACGTCGCCGGCGCACCACCGGCGGAGGCCGGGGTGCCGACCTGGTTGGTGAGGTCGGCCGTGGCCCAGTTGCCGCCCTTGGGCAGGTAGGTGACCTGGAGGTGGCCGTTGCCGGCGTCACGGGTGAAGGTGTACTGCGTACCGTCCTCGGCCACCACCGAGCCCGCGTCGCCCAGCGACGGCGCCGCAGCCGCGGCCGGCGGCGGGGTGGTCGACGGGTAGGGGTCGGCGTGATCGGCTCCGAGGCCGGCCTTGGGGCCGCACACCGGCCACGCACCCTGCCCCTGACCGGCCAGGACCTTCTCCCCGATGAGGATCTGCTGCTGCTTGGTCGCCTGGTGCGGGTACGCGGCGTACTGGCCGCCGCCATAGGCGAGCCAGGTGCTCCGGGAGAACTGCAGACCGCCGTAGTACCCGTTGCCGGTGTTGATGGCCCAGTTGCCGCTGCTCTCGCACTGCGCGACCTTGTCCCAGGTGGCCACAGAGGCGGCCGAGGCCTCGCCGGCGGCGAGGACCGGTGCGGCACAGGCGAGGAGGCCGGCGGCGGCGAGGGCGAGGGCGGGGATGCGGCGGGGGCGGGTGGTCACGGTCTGCTCCGGTGGTGTGGCGTGGCGGCGGTGGCGGTGGGCGGCGCCGGCCGGGGGGTCCCGGCCGGCGGTCGCAGGGCGGCGGTTCGGGGCCGCCGGGTGCTCCCCGCCCGGGCGGACGGGGCAGGGAGCGACCTGGTGGGATCGGTGTGTCAGCCGGCGGCGGGGGTGCCGACGTAGCCGGTCATGTCGGTGGTGGCCCAGGAGGTGCCGGCGTAGGTGGCGCTGAGGCGGCCGCCGTTGGTGGAGCCGACGGTGAAGATGTAGTGCGTGCCGTCGGGGGCGATGGCGTTGTTGATGCTGCCGCCGGTGACCGGGGTGCCGGCGAGGGTGGTCATGTCGGCGCCCGTCCACTGCCCGCCGCTGGGCAGGTAGGTCATGTAGACGTGGCCGTTGGCCGAGTTGGCGGTGACGGCGCCGACGGTGCCGTCGGGCTGCAGGAACGCGGCGGGCGCGCCACCGGCGGAGGCGGGGGTGCCGGCCTGGTTGGTGAGGTCGGTGGTGGTCCAGCCGGGCGCCGCGTACGTGGCGCTGAGGTGCCCGCCGTTCATCGAGCCGCGGCTGAAGATGTAGTGCTTGCCGTCGGGGCCGTTGACGTTGCTGATGTTGCCGTCGCTGACCGGGGTGCCGGCGAGGGTGGTCATGTCGTCACCGGCCCACTGGCCGCCGCTGGGCAGGTAGGTCATGAAGACGTGGCCGTTGGCCGAGTTGGCCGTGACGACGCCGACGGTGCCGTCCTTCTGCACGAACGCCGAGGGCGCGCCGCCGGCGGAGACGGGGGTGCCGACGTAGTCGGTCATGTCGGCGGTGGCCCAGGCCCCGGCGCTGTTGAGGTAGGTAGCGCTGAGGTGGCCGCCGTCCAAGGAACCGCGGCTGAAGATGTACAGGGTGCCGTCGGGGGCGACCGTGTTGCTGACGCCGCCCCCGGTGACGGGGGTGCCGACCTGCTCGGTGAGGTCGGAGGTGGCCCACTGGCCGCCCTTGGGCAGGTAGGTGATCTGCAGGTGGCCGTCGGCGGCGTCGGCCGTGGTGACGCCGATGGTGCCGTTCTGCTGGATGAAGGTCGCCGGCGCACCGCCGGCGGAGGCCGGGGTGCCGACCATCGCGGACATGTCGACGGTGGCCCACTGGCCGCCCTTGGGCAGGTAGGTGACCTGGAGGTGGCCGTTGGCCGCGTCGCGGGTGAAGGTGTACTGCGTACCGTCCTCGGCCACGACCGAGCCCGTGTCACCGAGGGACGGGGCCGAGGCCGACGGCGGGGAGGAGGGCGGCGGGGTGCTGCTGCCGCCCTGCGGGGACACGTAGCCGCTGATCCTCTGGCTGCCGTAGTACGAGCCGACGGCGGAGCTGTGGGTGGACTGGTGGACGGAGGAGGTCGCCGACCAGTTGCCCGAGACCCCGCTCTCGTTGCCGCCCACGGTGGTGACGGTCCCGTTGCCGACCGCCGTCACGACGGCGACGTGGTCGGCGTAGCCGCGGCCGTCGTAGTTGAAGAGCAGGGCGTCGCCGACCTGCGGCGTGGAGTGCAGCCCCGCCCCGTACCGGCCGAAGCTGCCCGCACCGGCGGTCAGCCCGGACACGTTGTAACCGGCCCTCGCCCACACCCACTTGGCGAAGTCCGCGCACCACGCCTCCGGCGCGCCGTTGGCGCCGGTGCAGCTGGAGTAGTAGCCCGTCCCGCCGGTGCTGTTGGTCGAGCACGCCTTCTTGCCCAGGTTGGCGTTGGCGACGCTCACGATGGTGTTGGTGTCGGCGTGGGCGGACGGCACCAGCAGACCGCCCACCATCGCGGCGGATGCGAGCAGGGTGGCCGAGGACTTGGCGGCGATGCGGCGGGAACGCACGGACATGGGAGGACTCCTGATGGGTCGTGGAAGAGAAGTCGAAGAGGGGGTGCACGCGGCCGGGCACCGGCCGGGCGGCACGACGGCCGGGCGGCGGGGCCGTCGGCGCTGTGCGGGGGTGCAGCGGGCACGGCGGGGTGCGCCGCGGTGCCGTTGGCGGTCGGACAGGGGTGGGGTGGCCCGTGGGCGCCGGCCGGAAGGCCGGGGCGGGGACGGCTGTCCTGCAGGAACAGCGGTCACGGTCACGGGTGCGCCGGGGTGGACCCGCGAGGGCGGATGCCGGTGGCCTGCCGGTTCAGGACAGGGCGGGCCGGCCGGTCGCCGGAGCAGGTGCCGGCGGCAGGTACCGCCGGCGCAGCAGAGGCGAGGCCAGGTGGCTCCGGTCGATCAGTGCACGGGCGCGGGCGGGGCCGGCGTCCGCGCCGGCGGGGCCGGTGGTGCGGGTGAGGAGGTAGACCAGCAGGTCGATGCGGTCGTCCTCGCTGCGGACGGAGACGTGCTGGAGGCCGTCGTCGGGCCGAGCGTGCGCCCACAGGGCGGCGAGGACCTCGGCCGCCTCGCCGGGCGGAACCGGCCCGGGGGACCTGCGACGCAGGCTGGCGTAGACGATGTCCATGGGGGTCGGTCAGCCGCCCCAGCCGAGGCTGTCGGAGGTCCGCACGCCGGTCTGCGAGGCAGCGGTGGCGGTGGTGGCGCCGGCCGGGGTGGTGGGAGCGACGGCCAGGGCGGTCAGGGCGATGGCGGCGACCGCGGCGGCCTGGGCGATACGGGTGCGGATCATGGCTGGAGTCCTCAGGTTCTCGAAGTGGGATGTGCAAGTCCGTTGGCGCGTCCCGCGGTTGACGCTCCGTCCGGCTGCCGCCCGGCCTGTCGTCCTGGCGGCGATCACTAGCTTCGCCGCTCGCGGAAGCGGCCGGAAGGGCTTCCGGGTGTCGCCAATCGGCCAGTCCGACTCCGGACACGCCGACCATGCACATGCCAATCCACCACCGGTCGAGCCGCCCGGACCGCACGTCGGCACAGCGGTCGATCGGGGGCGATGCGGCACAGGACGGAATCCGGCGACATATCCGCTGACCTGCGACGAAAGGCCACCAATTGATCTTGAAAGGGCGTCGTCCGGACTGCGAGGATGCCGTTCTGCCGCCACCGCGGCACCTGAACCGTCGATCCGGGGGGATCTCATGTTGGAGGCACTGGGCCTGTCGGTCGCTGCCACCGCCGTCTACCGGGCCATGCTCGACCACCCTGCCGACGGCGTGGACGAGTTGGCCGCCCGCTGCACGCTGACGGCCGTCCAGGTCCACGGCTGCCTCGACGAACTCGGCGAGCTCATGCTCGTCCGCGCCTCGGCCGACCACCCGGGGCAGATGCGCGCCATCGACCCCTCGATCGGCCTCGCCGACATGGTCGCCCGCCAGGAGGCCGACCTCGCCGCCCGCCAGGCCGCCCTCGCCGCCTCCCGCGCCGCCGTCACCCGCATGGTCGCCGAACGCGCCGAGCACCGCGCCGCCCACGGCGAACGCCTGCTGGGCATGGACGCCATCCACTCCCGGCTCGAACAGATGGGCCGCTCCACCACGACCGAGGTCCTCAGCAGCCAGCCCGGCAACCAGCGCCCCGAGGACCTCGACGCCTCACGCCCCGCCGACGCCGAGGTCCTCGCGCGCGGCGTCACCATGCGCACCCTCTACCAGGACGCCACCCGCCACCAGCCCCACGTCACCGCCTACGCGCACTGGCTCCTGGGCCAGGGCAGCGAGGTGCGCACCGCCCCCGCCGTCCCCCAGCGCCTGATCATCACCGACCGCACCCAGGCCCTCGTCCCCATCGACCCGGCCGACAACCGCAAGGGCGCCCTCCACATCACCGAACCCGGCATCCTCCACGCCCTGCTCGACCTGTTCGAACAGGCCTGGAACACCGCCGTGCCCCTCGGAGCCACCAGCCCCACCGACCCCGCCAGCGGTCTCAGCCCCACGGAACGCCAGCTCCTGCGCCTGCTCGGAGCCGGACTCACCGACGACACCGCGGGCCAGCGGCTCGGCATCTCCGCCCGCACCGTCGGCCGCCACATGGCCTCCATCATGGAACGCCTCAACGCCACCAGCCGCTTCGAGGCCGGCATCAAGGCCGCCCAGCGGGGGTGGCTCTGACCCCGCCCGCCCCGGGCCCGGGCCTCACCGCAGGGCGCCCCGCAGGGCGGCGATCCGGGCGGCCGCGGCGGTGAAGCCGGCCCGGCCCAGCCGGCCGTCGGCGAGTGCCCCCGCCAGGGACTGCGCCGCCCGCTCGCCCTGGTCGGCGTCGCGGGCGGAGCAGAGCATCAGGTCCATCCCGGCCGCGGCGGCCGCCACCGCCCGCGCGCCGGTGTCACCGAAGCCGTCGAGCGCCCCGGCCTCCAGCGCGTCGGTCACCGTCACCCCGCGGAAGCCCAGCCGCTCGCGCAGTTCGCCGCGGACCACGGCCGGCGACAGCCCGGCGGGCCGTTCGGTGTCCAGCGCCGGGTAGACCGCCCAGGAGAGCATCACCAGCGGCACTCCCACCGCCAGCGCCGCCCGGTAGGGCGCCTCCTCCGCGGACCGCAGCCGTTCCAGCGGCACCGGCAGGCTCACCGGGCCGGCGTCGGTGTTCATCCCGGCCGGCGCCGTGCCCAGCCCCGGGAAGTGCTTGGCGGTGGCGGCCACCCCCTCCTGCCGCTGGGCCACCGCGAAGGCCGCCGCCAGGTCGGCCACCACGGCCGGGTCCTGGCCGTAGGAGCGGTGCTTGGCGTCGATGAAGTTGCCGGGCGCCTCGTACACGTCCAGCACCGGTGCGAGGTTGACGTTCAGGCCGGCGGCGGCGAGGTTCCTGCCCGCCTCGGTGCCCGTGCGGGCGGCCACCGCCACCGCGTCCGCGGACTCGCCGACCTCCCGCGCCGAGAGTTCGGGCGCACCCGGCAGCCGCCGGACCCTGCCGCCCTCCTGGTCGGTCATCAGCAGCAGCGGGGCCGCCACCGGGCTCTGCCGCTGCGCCTCGCGCAGCCGGTCCACCGCCGTCCGCAGGGTGGCGGTGTCGGGGATGTTCTCCGCGAAGAAGATCACCCCGGCGGCCCGTCCGCCGCGGACGGCCGCCAGCACGGAGTCGGGGACGACCGGGCCGGGGTAGGAGTACACGATCCGCTGTCCGGCCAGCTGCTCGTCGGTGACCGGCCCGGCCGCCGGGGGCGTCAGCGTCCGCCAGGTCGGCTCCGCCGAGTCGGCCGACGCGGACGAGGGTGCTTGCGACGGACCCACGACGGCACTCCCCGCTCTCGACGCGGACGTCGACCCCGGCCGCGGGGTCGCGGACGACTGCCCGGCGCTGGTCCGCGGGGCGGTCGCGCAGGCCGCCATGAGCATCACCAGGGAGACGGTCAACCAGCGGGCATGCGACGACACGGGCGCCCTCCTCAGCCGCGGCCGGTCCGGCCGACCCCCTCACGCTAGACCGGGCCGTCCCGATCACCGGCGGAGCCACGCACGCCGTCCGGGCGACACACCGCGGGTACGGGCCCTCAGCGCAGGTCGGCCCAGGTCACCTTCCCGCACGCGGTCGGCGCCGTCCCCCACCGGTCCGCCAGCGTGTCGACCAGGGCGAGTCCGCGGTGGCACTCGTCGTCCTCGGTGGCGGTGAGCAGGGTCGGCGGGGTGCGGCAGGCGTCCTCGACGCTGATCCGGACCCGGCCGTCGAGCCGGCGGCGGACGGCGACCCGGATCCGCCGCCCGCCGCAGTGCCGGACGCTGTTGCCGACCAGTTCGGAGACCACCAGTTCGGCGTCCTCGACGAGCGCGGCCAGCCCGAGGTGGCCGAGGCGGGCCCGGACGAGCCCGCGGGCGAGCTGCGCCGACCGCTCCTCGCACGGCAGTTCGGCGACGGCGGGCGGCGCCTGGCGCGTCACGGCGGTCGATGACCTCGCGGCGGTCGTCATGGGTCGCTCCTGCTCTCCCGGGACGGCGGGGACGCGGCCTGCCGCCGGTGGGGGGGAAACCGGGGCAGGCCGCGGGGAGCCGCCGGATCCAGTCCCTCCAACGGCTCACGTTCAGTCAACTCGTTTACTCCACAGGAGAGAACAGTCCATGCTGTGGACAGGGTTGAACCGGTTGAACACGAGTCGAGGCCGACATGGGACGACGCACGCGTACACCGAACGCCGCTCTCGCCGCGCTGATGCGCGAGGCGGACTGGGGCAACGACCAGCTCGCCCGGGCGGTCCGCCGCACCGGCGCGGAGGCCGGGCTCAGACTCACGTACGACAAGACCACCGTGTCGCACTGGCTGGCCGGGTCGCGGCCGCGCGCGGAGGTCGCCGGGGTCGTGCGGGAGGCGTTCGCGCGGCGGCTGGGCCGGCCGGTGGCGGCCGAGGAGACCGGGCTCGGCGACCACGAGGCCACCGATCCGGTCAGCGGGCTGGTGGCGCTCGGCCGGGCCGACATGGACCCGTCCCGCCGGAGCGTGCTGGCCGCCGGACTGTACTCCGCGGCGCTGGCGGTGCCCGGGTTCGGCGAGGCAGCCGAGCGGATCGACCGGGCGGCCGCGGGCCGCACGGTGCGGATCGGCGACGGCGAGGTGGCCACCGTCCGGACGATGACCGACCGGCTGGCCGGCATCCTGGACGAGCTGGGGGCGGCGCACGCCCGCCCCATGATGGCGAGTTTCCTGGTGAACAGCGTCGGCCCGTGGCTGCAGGCGGCCGGCAGCGACCGGTCGAAGGGCGACATGCTCGCCGCCGCCGCGGACCTGACCTACCTGGCCGGCTGGTCCGCCGTCTACGAGCTCGCGCAGGGCCTCGGCCAGTCGTACTACGTGCAGGCGCTGCGCCTCGCCGACCAGGCCGGCGACCACGTCACGTACTGCCGCACGCTGCGCGGCATGTCGCTGCAGGCCTCCAGCCTGGGCCACGGGCCGCGCGCCCTGGAGTACGCGGACTCGGCGGCGCAGGCCGCGCCCGCCGCCGGTCCCCGGCTCACCGCCTTCCTGCGCGGCCAGCAGGCGCACGGGGCGGCGATGGTGAAGGACCGGCGGCAGGCCTTCGCCCGGCTGGCCGAGACCGAGGCGGCGCTCGCGAAGGCGGACGGCCGCAACGACGCGGTCGGCGGCTACGACCTGGCGGCGTACCAGTTCCACCTCGCGCACGTGCTGTACGAGCTGGGCGACCTGCCGGGCTCGATCGCGGCGCTGCAGACCTCCAACCGGGTCCGGCCGCGGGCCGAGCGGCAGGGCCGGGTGCACGGCCTCGGCCTGCTGGCCCGCCGCCAGATGGAGCACGGCCACGTCGAGGCGGCCGCCGCGACCTGGTCGTCCTTCCTCGACGACTACGCCGGGATCAGCAGCGTCCGCGGCGACGAGCACTTCGGCGCGCTGCGCAGCGGCCTGCGCCCGCACCTGGGCAACCGGACGGTCGCCCACCTCGACCAGCGGGCCCGCGAGGTGGCCCGGCTGAAGGCGGCCTGAGGCACCCCGACCCGCCGTCAGACGCCGAGCAGCTCCGGCAGGTCGGCGACCGAGGCCAGCACGTGGGTCGCGCCGTCCGCGCGCAGCCGCTGCTCCTCGTGGGCGCCGGTGAGGACGCCCGCGACGACGGCGGCGCCGGCCCGGGTGCCGGTCAGCATGTCGTAGCCGGTGTCCCCGGCCACGGCGACCTGCCGGACGGAGTCGGTGCCGGTGCGCAGCAGCGCGGTCAGCACCATGTCCGGGTAGGGGCGGCCGCGGCCGGCGTCGGCGGGGCAGAGGGTGAGGTCGGCGATGTCCTGCCAGCCGAGCGCCGCGAGGATCCGGTCCTGGGTGGCGCGGGAGAAGCCGGTGGTGAGGACGGTCCTCAGGCCGGCGCCGCGCAGCCGCCCGATCGCCTCCGCGGCGCCGGGCAGCGGGCTGCAGTGCCCGGCGTCGACGAGGTCGTGGTACGCGGCCTCGAAGGAGCGGTTGGCCTGCCGGGCGCGGTCCTCGTCGCCGAAGAGGTGGCGGAAGACGGAGATCTTGGACTCGCCCATGGTGGCGCGGACGTGGTCGAGCATGCGGGCGTGCTCGGCGCTGCCGTCGGCGACGCCGAGTTCGGCCGCGGCGGCGCGGAAGGCCTGCTCGACCAGGCCGCCGTCGGCGACGGTGGTGCCGGCCATGTCGAGGACGACGAGGCGGATGTCGGTGCTCATGCGGGGTGTTCCTTACGGCTCGGCTTACGGCTCGGTTTACAGCTCGGCGAGGTCGGCGGTGGTCTCGGCGATCGCCGGGGAGCAGGTCATGCCGCGGCCGCCGGGCCCGGTGACCAGCCAGACGCCGTCGCGGATCCGCTCGCGGTGGACGACGCGGGTGGTGTCGAGGCACTGGGCGTAGACGCCCGCCCAGCGGCGGCGGATCCGCGGCAGCGGCCGGCCGAGCAGGTCCTCGGCGACGGCGGTGAAGTGCTCGTACGGCTCCTCGACGGTGTCGAAGCCGAAGGGCTGCTCGTACTCGTGGGTGTCGCCGATGGTGAGCCCGCCGTCGGTGCGCTGGACCATGAGCAGCTGCATGCGGTGCTCGGCGGCGGTCGCGCCCTGCGGCTGGCCGGCGTTCAGGGCGTCCAGGGCAGTGCCGGCGTAGGCGGGGTAGTAGCGGAAGCTGTCGCCGTCGGCGACGGAGGTGGTGAGCGGCTCGTCCAGCGGGTCGGTCTGCATCATCTGCAGCCGGACGCGGCGGACGGGCAGCTCGGGGGCGAGTTCGCGGACGAGGCCGCCCGTCCAGGCGCCGGTGCAGAGCAGGACGAGGTCGCCGGCGTGCACCCGGCCGTGGTCGTCGCGGACGGCGGAGCTGCCGATCACCTCGCGGACCTCGCGGCCGGGCAGGAAGGTGTAGCGGCCGGTGGCCTCCAGGGCGGCGCGCAGCGCGGGCTGGGCGGCGCGGGGTTCGACGGCGGCGTCGCGGGTGCAGTGCAGGGCGCCGAGGTGGTTGCCGCGCAGGGCCGGGTTGACGGCCCGGGTCTCGGCGGCGTCGAGCAGCCGGAAGCCGCGTCCGGCGGCCTCCTCGCCCTTCACCACCTCCTCGGCGACGGCGAGTTCGGCCTCGGTGCGCAGCACGGTGAGCGAGCCGTTGGCCCGGAAGTGCAGGCCGGGGACGCGCTCGCCGATCCGCTGCCACAGCTCGCGGGCGCGCTGCGCGGTGGCGAGCTCCTCACCCCGGGCGCGGCCGCCGACCCAGATCAGGCCGAAGTTCCGGACGGAGGCGCCACGGGCCTCCGCCTCGCGCTCCAGGTGGACGACCTCGTGGCCGCGCTCGACGGCGTGCCAGGCGTGCATGGTGCCGAGCACCCCGGCTCCTACGACGATGACTCTCATGCGGCCAGCCTCGGGCGCCCGGGTGTCGGAGGGTCGTCCGGTCGGCGGCCCGGAGATGAACCGGCCGCAAAGTTGTACAGACAAGATGCGTCGGTCGTTCCGCCGGACGCGGCCCCGGACCAGCCGTCAGCGCAGACGGACGGTGCGCTCGACCACCGCCTCGGCGCCGACCCGCACGGCGGCCCCGGGCCCGCTCCCCCGCAGCGCGGCCGTGACGGTGGCGGGGGCGCCGAGCGCGTCACCCATGTCGACCGCGACGGAGGGCACACCGGCCCCGGCCAGACGGGCGGCGACGCACGCGGTGCTGTTGACGTTGGCGATGTCCTCGGGAACACCGATCGACGGGGCGAACATCCGGGCCGCCAGCCGGCCCCCGGCGGTCGGCGGGCTGTACGCGTAGCAGCCCAGCAGGCCGAGCCGGTCGCAGGCGGCCCGGAGCCGGTCGGCGTCCGGGGCGAGCGCGGCCAGTTCGGACCGGCCGGCCACCGGGACGAGCAGCCGCGGCCGCCCCGCCGAGGCGACCCGGGCACCCCCCGCGGGCCCGCCGGGCGGAAGACCGAGCGCCTCCAGCACCTCGTCGAACGCACCGGCCGCCGCGGGCCCGCACACCTCGACGGCCCCGACGTCGAACGAGGCCGTGAGCACGCCGCCGACCCGGGCCGCCCGACCTGCGGAGACCCCGGCCGCCGTCCGCACGACGGCCCGCAGCTCCCCACCCCCGGCACGCTCGGCCAGCAGGGCCAGCGCCGCCAGCGTCCCGTGGCCGCACGCGGGCAGCTCCCCCGCGGCGGTGAAGAAGCGCAACGCCACCTCCCGACCGCCCGGCCTAGTGCCCCCCACCGACACGAACACGGCATGCGAGGCCCCCGTCCGGACGGCCACGTCCCGCCCCACGGCCTCCCCCGCGTCGGCCCCGACCACCACCGCCGTCGGACTGCCACCGCGTCCGTCCCGCAGACACACCCGCACGACCACCACCGCCGGCCCCCCACCCTCGACCACCACCCCAGCACAGCACCCGCCTCCACACCCCATCAAGCGGCGCTGTCACCTCAGGGGCGCGGGCAACCACTCAGGGGCACGTGGGAGCACCTCTCCTACGCAAGCACCGGGTGTCGTTCCTACGCCGCTCCGGCGAGCACCCGCAGGCGGCCGTCCCGTACCTCGGCGACCTGGTCGGCGGCGGCGAGGTGGGTGCGGTCGTGGGTGACGAGCACGGTGGCGGTGGAACGCTCGCGGGTGAGGGCGGCGAGCAGGTCGACGACGGCGGCGCCGCGCTCGTGGTCGAGGGCGCTGGTCGGTTCGTCGACCAGCAGCACCCGCGGTTCGTTCATCAGTGCCCGGGCGATGTTGACCCGCTGCCGCTGGCCGCCGGAGAGCCTGCCGGGGCGCCGGTCGGCGAGGTCGGCGAGGCCGACCGCGTCGAGCAGGTCGAGGGCGCGGGCCCGGGCCGCGCGGGCCGGGCGGCCGGCGAGGTGGGCCATCAGCTGGAGCTGTTCGGCGGCGGTGAGCGCGGGCAGCAGGTTGGGCTGCTGGAAGACGATGCCGATCCGGTCGCGCCGCAGTTCGGCGCGTCCGGCGGCGGTGAGGCCGGCGGTGTCGGTGCCGTCGACGAGGACCCGGCCGCTGTCGGGGGTGATCAGGGTGGCGGCGACGGCGAGCAGGCTGGACTTGCCGGAGCCGGACGGGCCGACCACGGCGGTGAGCGAGCCGCGCGGCACGTCCAGGCCGACCCGGTCGAGGGCGGTGAGGCGGCCGTCGCCGTCGGGGTAGCTGAGGGTGATGTCGGAGAGGTGGAGGCTCATCGGGTGCTCCCCAGGGCGGTCAGCGGGTCGACGGCGGTGATGCGGCGCACGGCGAGGGCGGCGCCGGCGGAGCCGAGCGCGACCATCACCAGGGCGGGCAGCAGCAGGGTCGGCGCGTCGAGGACGAAGGGCACGGTGCCGGAGACGGCGGCGCCGGCCGCGGCGGCGATGCCGCTGCCGAGCGCGGTGCCGAGCACCAGCAGGACGGCGGCCTGGCCGAGGGCGTCGCCGGTGAGGCGGCGGGTGGAGGCGCCGAGTGCCTTGAGGACGGCGATGTCGCCGGTCCGCTGGATCGTCCAGACGGTGAAGAAGGCGCCGATCACCAGGGCGGAGATGGCGAACAGGAAGCCGCGCATGAGTTGCAGCGAGCCGTTCTCCGAGGTGTAGGCGCCGATCGCGGTGAGCGAGTCGCCGCGGCTCAGGGTGCGGGTGCCGAGCCGGGCGTCGGCGGCGGCGAGGTCGGTGCCGGGGCCGGTGCGCAGGGCGACGACCGTGGCGTGCGGCCCGTCCCCGGCGGCGCCGGGGGCGATCGCCTGCCAGTCGGCGAGGCCCGTCCAGACGACCGGGGTGTGGTTGTAGGCGGCGTCCCCGGCGACCGCGGCGACCGTGAGGGGGCGGCGGGCGAGGAGGACGGTGTCCCCGGTGTGCACCCCGAGGTCCTCGGCCGCGGTGGCGGAGAGCACGGCCGTGCCGTCCTGCACGGGCTGCGGGGCGAGGCCGGCGCCGGGGCGGCTGCCGAAGGCGGAGACCGCGGTGGAGCGGCTGCCGGCGGTGGCCTTGGTGGTGGCGATGCCGAGCGGTTCGGCGGCGCGGACGCCGGGCACCGCCGCCCACTGCTGCCAGCTCCGCTCGGGGAGGACGGAGTCCCCGAAGGAGGGCCCCCGTCCGTCGGCCGGCGCGGCGAAGGCCAGGTGGTCGGCGTCCAGTCCGGTGACGGCGGAGACGTTGCCCCGGGCGAGGCCCGCGGTGAGGCCGGACAGCAGCCCGACCAGCACGGTGATCAGCACGACCACCGCCCCCATGAGGGCGAACCGGCCCTTGGCGAACCTCAGGTCCCTCCAGGCGACGAACATGACGGCGCGGGCTCCTTCCGCGGTGGTTCCGGTGGACGGGCTCCACTCTCGTCGCCGCGCCTCGCCTTCACATCGCGCCGCGGTTCGATCCTCCGGAATCGAAGGGCGGTGACCGGAATCAACCTTTTGATCGATCGGCCGGCCGGGGGCCGCCCGGTACCGTGGAGGCACCATGAACCCCCGTGCCCTGACCCCCGTGCTGCGTGTCGTCAACCACTGCCTGCACCTGCTGGTCGCCGGGCTGCTGGCGCTGGCGGCGGCCCGGGCGGTGCACGGCGGCGGGCCGGACGCCCCGCGGGCGGTGCTCGCCGCACTGGCCGCGGGCGCGGTGTACGCGGCGGGCCCGCTCACCCCGGCGGTGGGCCGGCGGCGGGCGGCCACCGTGCTGTGGCTGGCCTCGCTGGGCGCCGCCTGGCTGGCGCTGCTGGCGGTCAGCCGGGACGGCGTGTGGCTGGCCTTCCCGCTGTACTTCGTGCAGTTGCACCTGCTGCCGCGCCGGGCGGGCCTCGCCGCGGTGCTCGCCACCGCGCTGGCCGCGGCCGGCGGATTCGCGCTGCACCAGGGCACGCTGGAGGCGGCCGTCTTCATCGGCCCGGTGCTCGGCGCGGCGGTCGCCACCGCGACCGTACTCGGCTACCAGGCGCTGTACCGGGAGAGCGAGCAGCGGCGGCGGCTGATCGACGAGTTGCGCGCCGCCCGGGCCGACCTCGCGGCGGCCGACCACGCGGCGGGGGTGCTCGCCGAGCGCGAGCGGCTCGCCCGCGAGATCCACGACACCCTGGCGCAGGGCCTGTCCTCGATCCAGTTGCTGCTGCGCGCCGCCGAGCGCGCCCTGCCGGCCGACCCGGCGGCCGCCGAACGGCACGTCCGGGTGGCCCGGGAGGCCGCCCAGGACAACCTGGCGGAGGCCCGGCGCTTCGTCCGCGAGCTGGCCCCGCCGGTGCTGGACGGGCTGCCGCTGGCCGCCGCCCTGGAACGGCTCTGCACGACCTCCGCCGACCGGTACGGGCTGCCGGTGCACTTCACGCTCTCCGGTTCCCCGGCGCCGCTGCCCGGCCCGTTCGAGCCCGCGCTGGTGCGGGTGGCTCAGTCGGCCCTCGCCAATGCGGCGCAGCACGCCGGCGCCCGGCAGGTGGAGGTGACCCTCAGCTACATGGGCGCCGAGGTGGCGCTGGACGTGGTCGACGACGGCTCCGGCTTCGACCCCGCGGCCGTCGCCGACCGCAGCCACGGCAACGACGGCGGCGGCGGTTTCGGGCTGGCCGCGATGCGGCACCGGGTGCAGGCGCTCGGCGGCAGCCTGACGGTGGAGTCCGCGCCGGGCCAGGGCACCGCGGTGGCGGCCCAGCTCCC
>NZ_JBEYFP010000099.1:0-14946 GCF_040634455.1 Kitasatospora sp. NPDC007106 | reverse complement strand
CTGTTGTTAAGAGGGGTGATATTCCCAACACCCGCCCCGGGGGCGGTGGACCGGGGCGGGGCCCCCGCGGGGGGGGGCCGTCGGGGCGCCGGTCCGGTGGGCGGCGGCGGCCGCCCGGTCAGATCCCTATCGGCCTCTGGGAGCGGACGGACTGGAGCAGTCCGATGGCGACCCAGACCGCGAACATCGAGGAGCCGCCGTAGGAGACGAACGGCAGCGGGATGCCGGCGACCGGCATGATGCCGAGGTTCATCCCGATGTTCTCGAAGGCCTGGAAGGCGAGCCAGGTGATCACGCCGGCGGCGAGGACGGTGCCGTACAGGTCGGTGGCCTGGCGGGCGATCTTGCAGGCCCGCCAGAGGATGACGCCGAGCAGGGCGATCAGGCCGAGGCCGCCCACGAAGCCGAGTTCCTCGCCGGCCACGCTGAACACGAAGTCGGTCTGCTGCTCGGGGACGAACTGGCCGGTGGTCTGGAAGCCGTGGAACAGGCCCATGCCGGTGAGGCCGCCGGAGCCGATGGCGATCCGGGCCTGGGCGGTGTTGTAGCCGACGCCGGCCGGGTCGAGCGAGGGGTTGGCGAAGGCGGCGAAGCGGTCGATCTGGTACTTGCTCAGCACGCCGAGCTTCCAGATGACCAGCGCGCCGACGGTGCCGGCTCCGATGAGGCCGAAGACCCAGCGGCGGGCGGCGCCGGAGGCGAGCAGGACGCCCATGATGACGATGCCCATCACCATGACCGAGCCGAGGTCGGGCATCAGCATGATGACGCCCATCGGCACCGCGGCGATCACCAGTGCCTGGATGACGCTGCGCGAGGAGGGGAACTCCCGTTCGCCGGCGTCGACCCGGGCGGAGAGCACCACGGCCATGCCCATCACGATGGAGAGCTTGGCGAACTCGGCGGGCTGCAGCGAGAAGCCGCCGCCGAACTGGATCCAGGAGTGCTGGCCGTTGATGGTGGAGCCGAGCGGGGTGAGGGTGGTGGCGAGCAGCAGCAGGACGCCGAGGTAGACGAACGGCACGGCGGTGCGCAGCCGGCGTGTCCCTATCCCGACGGTGACCGCGCAGAGCACCACGCCGACCAGGGTGTTGGTGAGGTGCCGGTACAGGAAGTACTGCGGGTCGCCGTGGGTGAGGTTGTCGCGGCCGCGGGTGGCGGACCAGACGAGCAGCGAGCTGCCGAGGGAGAGCGCCAGCGCGGAGAGGATCATGATCCAGTCCATCCGGCGCAGCGGCGAGTCCTTGGCCAGGACCCTGGCGATGGAGCCGCGCTGCGGGGCGAGCCGGACGGTGCGGTACGAGCCGTAGGAGGTCATCCGCGGCTCCTTCCGGTGGCGCGGGCGGGCTCCAGGGCGGCGAGCGCGAGGACCGCGGGGGCGCCGGTGCCGGTGGCGGGCGCCGGGTCGAGGAAGGCGCGGTCGCCGGGGGCGTCGTAGGAGGCCTGCTTGATGATGGCGGTGCCGTCGGGGTTGAACTTGGGCAGTTCGCTCTGCGGCTTGGGCAGCAGGGCCTTGCCGTTGTCGACGGCGCCCTTGTCGTCGACGCCGTAGAGCGCCTGGTAGATGCGGCGTACCGAGTCACCGGAACCGCCGGAGCCGGTGCCGCCCTGGCTTATCGTCATCACGACCGCGTAGTCGCCGCTGTAGGTGGTCAGCCACGAGGTGGTCTGCTTGCCGGCGACCTCCGCGGTGCCGGTCTTGGCGTGCAGTTCGATCTTGCCCTGGGGCCAGCCGGCGCCGACGAACTTCCAGGCGGCGGTGCCGCTGGTGACGACGCCCGCGGTGGCCTGGTCGATGTAGTCGAGCAGCTTGCCCTGGGCGGGGATCTTGCCGTCCTCGTGGGGGGCGATGTCGCGGACGAGCTTGCCGTCCGGGCTCATGACCGCCTTGCCGATGGTGGGGCGGTAGAGGGTGCCGCCGTTGGCCAGCGCGGAGTAGATCCGGGCCATCTGGAGCGGGGTGACGAGGGTGTCGCCCTGGCCGATGGCGAAGTTGACGGCGTCACCGGCGCGCATGACGTTGCCGTCCTGGCAGTTCTCGCGGGCGATCTCGTCGGCGTACTCGTGGCCGCCCTTGGCCGCCTGGGCGCACCAGGCGTCCTTGTTGGCGTCGTAGAAGGACTGCTTCCACTGGCGGTCCGGCACCCGGCCGGCGACCTCGCTGGGGAGGTCGACGCCGGTCTTGGCGCCGAGGCCGTACTGGTGGGCGGTCTTGGTGAACCAGTCGGCGGGGTTCTTCGGCTTGATGCCGCCGTCCTTCAGCCACTGGTCGTAGGACAGGTAGTAGAAGACGGTGTCGCAGGAGATCTCCAGGGCCTTCTCCAGCGAGATCTCGCCGAAGCTCTCGCCCTCGAAGTTCTTGAACTCGCGGCCGCCGATGGTCATGCTCGGCGGGCACGGGTAGTGGCCGTCGAGGGAGTAGCCGGCCTGGACGGCGGCGGTGGTGGAGATGACCTTGAAGGTGGAGCCGGGGGCGGACAGTCCCTGGATGGCCCGGTTGATCAGCGGGTAGTTGGAGCCCTTGTCGGTCAGCGCCTGGTAGTCCTTGGCGGTGATGCCGCCGACCCACAGGTTGGGGTCGAAGGTGGGGGCGCTGGCCATGGCGATGATCCGGCCGGTGTGCACGTCCATGACGACGGCGGCGCCGGAGTCCGCCTCGTAGTTCTTGTGGGTCTCCTTGTCGTAGACCTTGCGGGCGTCGGTCATGGCCTGCGCCAGCTGGTCCTCGACGACCTTCTGGACCCGGGCGTCGATGCTGGTGACGAGGTTGTTGCCGGACTGCGCGGGGACGGTGCCGGCGCTGCCGATGACCTTGCCGAGGTTGTCGACCTCCAGCTTGTCGACGCCGGTGGTGCCGCGCAGGTCGTCGTCGTAGACGGACTCCAGGCCGGCACGGCCGATCTGGTCGCTCGGCAGGCGGCGTTCGCGGCCGGTCTTGTCGGCGGTCTTGGTGACCTCGTCGTCCGTCACCGGGGAGAGGTAGCCGAGCACCTGGGCGGCGCTGGCGCCCTCGACGCCGGTGTAGCGGCGGACGGCGGTGGGCTGGGCGGTGACGCCGGGGAAGTCCTCGCGGCGTTCCATGATCTGCATGGCCTGCTGGGTGGTGGCCTGCTGGGTGACCGGGATCGGCTGGTAGGGCGAGCCGTTCCAGCAGGGCTTGGGCGTCTTGGCGTCGCAGAGCCGCACCTTGTCCTGGACGTCCTTGGGCTGCAGCCCGAGGACGCCGGCGAGGCGGGTCAGCACGGCCTTGCCGCGGTCCTTCTGCTGGAGCAGGGAGGTGCGGCTGACGGAGACGACGAGCTTGGTCTCGTTGCCGACGAGCACCCGCCCGGAGGCGTCGAGGATCTCGCCGCGGACGGCGGGCTCCACGACCTCCCGGATGTGGTTCCCTTGCGCCTGGGCGGCGTACTGGCTGCCGGTCCGGATCTGCAGGTACCACAGCCGCCCGCCGAGGGTGGCGAGCAGCGACAGCACCAGGATCTGCAGCACCACCAGACGGATCGTCACCCGTTGGGTGCGTCCGGTCTCCGGGATGTTGCTCACTGGGGGGACTCCTCCTGGGGGTTCTGCGGGGCGTCAGGGACGGCGGGCGAGGCCGAGCGACCGCTTCTTGCGCGGGCTCGTCGGCATCGGCGAGGACTCCCGGGTGGTCTTGTAGCGGGCGAGGCTGCCGAGGCCGGAGCCGCCCGGGTCCTCGGTCTCGGTGCCGGAGCGGCCGCCGTCGAAGCGGCGGGCGAGCAGCATGACGGCGGGCACCACGAACGGCGCGAGCAGCACGTCGTACAGCAGGGCGCTGAACACCAGGCCGGCGAGGCCGACGTGGCGGGCGGCGGTGTCGCCGACCAGGGCGCCGACGGAGGCGTACAGGCCGGTGGAGACGACGGCCGCGACGGCGACGACCATCAGGGCGCTGATCGCGGAGCGCTGTCGGCCGGCCTCGGGGCGGAGCAGGCCGGCGGCGTAGCCGACCAGGCAGAGCACCAGGGCGTAGCGGCCGATGGCGTGGTCGGAGGGCGGCGCGAGGTCGGCGAGCAGGCCGGCGGTGAAGCCGGCCAGGCAGCCGCCGGTCGGGCCGTACACCAGGGCGAGGCCGACGACGACGAGCATCAGCAGGTCGGGGGTGGCCCCGGGCAGCTGGAGCCGGCCGAGCACGCTGACCTGGACGACCAGGCCGAGCATCAGCAGGACGGCGGAGAGCAGGATGCGGTTCGGACGCACGGTCAGTTCCCCCCTGCGGGTGTGGAGGCGGCGGTCGGCTTCGCGGGTGCGACGGCCGGCGGGTTCGCCGCGGCGGCGGACGGCTTGGGCGGCAGGACGCCGTCGCGCGGGTCGCTGCGCGGCGGGACGACGACGACGCCGACCAGGTCGAGGCGGGTGAACTGGACGTAGGGCTCGACCAGGACGGTCTTGGTGAGCTCGCCCGGGGTGGCCTGGACCTCGACCACCCGGCCGACGGGAACGCCGGGGACGAACGGACGGCCGCTCTGCGAGCCGAAGGTGACGACCCGGTCGCCGGCCTTGACCTGGGCGCGGCCGTTGAGCAGTTGGACCCGCATCGGGCTGCTGCCCTGGCCGGCGGCGAAGCCGATCTCGTCGCTGCCCTCCAGCCGGGTGCCGGCGGTGAAGCCGGGGTCGGAGGCGAGCAGCACGGTGGCGGTGGTCGGGGCGACGGTGGTGACCCGGCCGACCAGGCCCTGGCCGTTGATGACGGTCATGTCGCGGGTGAGGCCGTCGTCGCTGCCGGCGTCGATGGTGATCGTCCAGGAGAAGCCCTGGGCGGCGCCGATCGCGATGACCTGGGCGGCCTTGATGGTGTATCCGCCGTTGCCGGCCGTCCGCAGCAGGTCGTCGAGCTGCTTGGTGCGGCCCGCCGCGGTGTCGGAGGAGGCGAGCCGCTGGCGCAGCTCGGTGTTCTCCCGGGTGATCTGGTCGAGGCGCTGCTGGTGGGTGGAGGCGTCGCGGACGGCGCGGATGGTGCCGGCCACCGGGTCGACGAGGCCGGAGGCGCCGCGCTCGACCGGGCCGAGCAGGCCGGCGGCCGCCCGGCGGGCCCCGCCGAGCGGGGAGTCCTCGCCGCCCTTGATGTCGACGGTGATCAGGGCGAAGGCGACCGCGACCAGCAGGATGAGCAGTAGTCGGCTCTCTCGTGTGTCCCTCACGGTGCTGGAGCGCCCCTTCGTTCCCTGGTACCGGTTGTTCAGTTGGAGATGTGACGCCGTGTGCGCCGTGCTACCCCCCCCGCGGGGAGGGTCAGCGGCGCGGCTGGGCGTCCAGGACCTGCTGGAGCGCCTCGAACTCCTCGACGCACTTGCCGGCGCCGAGGGCGACCGAGTCCAGCGGGTTCTCCGCGATGTGGATGGGCATGCCGGTCTCCCGGCGGAGCCGCTCGTCGAGGCCGCGCAGCAGCGCGCCGCCGCCGGTGAGCACGATGCCGCGGTCCATGACGTCGCCGGCGAGCTCGGGCGGGCACTGGTCGAGGGTGGTCTTGACCGAGTCGATGATGGAGTTCACCGGCTCGTCGATGGCCTCGCGGACCTCGGCGGCGGAGATGACGACGGTCTTGGGCAGGCCGCTGACGAGGTCGCGGCCGCGGATCTCGGCGTGCTCGTCCTTCTCGCCCTCGAGCGCGAAGGCGGAGCCGATCGACATCTTGATCTGCTCGGCGCTGCGCTCGCCGAGGAGGAGGCTGTACTCCTTCTTGATGTGCTGGACGATGGCGTTGTCCAGCTCGTCGCCGGCGACCCGCAGGGACTGCGCGGTGACGATCCCTCCGAGGGAGATGACGGCGACCTCGGTGGTGCCGCCGCCGATGTCGACGACCATGTTGCCGGTGGGCTCGTGCACCGGCAGGCCGGCGCCGATCGCCGCGGCCATCGGCTCCTCGATGATGTGCACCTGGCGTGCGCCGGCCTGGGCGCTGGCCTCGATGACGGCGCGGCGCTCGACCCCGGTGATGCCGGAGGGCACGCAGACCACGACGCGCGGGCGGGCCAGGTAGCGGCGGCGGTGGATCTTGAGGATGAAGTAGCGGAGCATCCGCTCGGTGATCTCGAAGTCGGCGATCACGCCGTCCTTGAGCGGGCGGATGGCGACGATGTTGCCGGGCGTGCGCCCGATCATCTTCTTCGCCTCGGCGCCGACCGCGAGGATGCCGCCGGTGTTGGTGTTCACGGCGACGACCGACGGCTCGTTGAGGACGATCCCCTTGCCCCTGACGTACACCAGCGTGTTGGCAGTGCCGAGGTCGATCGCCATGTCACGGCCGATGAACGACAGATTGTTGGCCATGGGGTGTGCAGTGCCTTCCCGAGCTCGGTGTGCATGTGCGGGGAGTGGGCCGATCGCGCGCGCCCACGACAGGGCTGACATCAGCTGAGCAGCCGTTCCGGGCCCATGAGTTGCGTCCATCGTAGCCAGGCCCGTTCACCGCGTACGGCGAGGTACGGCATGCTGGCCATTCTCCGGCGGCCGATGTGCTCTTCCCGGGATTGGGACGCCGTGTCGGCGCTCGGGGTTCCGCCTTTTCGGGGCGGGTTCCGGCGGTTGCACCCGGTTGGACCGGGGCGGTTGCACCCGGCCCGACCTGGGCGTACGTCAGGCTGTGTCAGGCCTTCGTCAGGCGCGACGGGGTCAGGCGTGGGCGGGGAAGAAGATCTTGATCTCGCGCTCGGCGGAGGCCTCCGAGTCCGAGGCGTGGATCAGGTTCTCACGGGTGATCGTGGCGTAGTCGCCGCGGATGGTGCCCGGGCCGGCCTGCAGCGGGTCGGTGGCGCCGGCCAGCGCGCGGATGCCGGGGATGACGTTCTCGCCCTCGACGATCAGCGCGATCGACGGGCCGGAGGTCATGAACTCCAGCAGCGGCTCGTAGAACGGGCGGCCGACGTGCTCGGCGTAGTGCAGCTCCAGCGTCGCCCGGTCGAAGGTGCGCAGTTCGAGGGCGGCGAGCCGCCAGTTCGCCTTGCGCTCGATGCGGCTGATGATCTCGCCGGCCAGGCCGCGCTTGACGGCGTCGGGCTTGAGCAGGACGAGAGTGCGCTGGGACACGGTGCAGCTCCAGGGGATCGGGTTCGGCACGGTGGGTTCGGCCACCGCAGACACTACCCTGCGGGTGCGGCCCGCCGACGCGAACGGGCCGCTCAGCGGGGGTTCAGGCGGTCTGCGAGGCCGCGGCGGCGCGGGCCGCCCTGATCACGTCGATCTTGCGGCCGTAGTGCACCGAGCACCACCACAGGGCGGCGAAGACGGCGCCGAGCCCGAACATGGTCGGCAGCACCAGGCCGCTGGCGATCAGGCCGATCTGCAGCACCCAGCCGACCGCCACCGCGCCGGGGCGCTCGATCATGCCGCAGAGCAGCACGCACAGCACCATGGCGGTGCCGCTGACGGCCCAGATCGTGCCGGTCGGCACGTCCGACAGCGGCATGGCGACCAGGCCGGCGAACATGATGAGCAGGGCCTCGCCGATGAGGGTCGAGGAGCAGAGGGTCCGCATCGGGTGCTACTTCCTTCCGAACAGCAGGCGCGCCTCGCCCACCGTGATGACCGAGCCGGTGACCAGGACGCCGGCGCCGCCGAGGTCCTCCTCCTCGGCGAGCGTGACGGCCGCGTCGATGGCGTCGTCCAGCCGGGGTTCGACCTGCACACGATCCTCACCGAAGACCTCCACGGCGAGCGCGGCCAGCTCGTCGACGGGCATCGCCCGGTGGGTGGAGTTCTGGGTGATGACGACCTCGGCGAGGATCGGCTCGAAGACCTCCAGCAGGCCGGAGACGTCCTTGTCGCCGCTGGTGCCGATCACGCCGACCAGCTTGGTGAAGCCGAAGGCCTCGCCGATCGCGGCGACGGTGGCCTCGGCGCCGTGCGGGTTGTGCGCGGCGTCCAGGATGACGGTGGGGCTGCGGCGGACGATCTCCAGGCGGCCCGGCGAGGAGACGCCGGAGAACGCCCGGCGGACCTTCTCGGTTTCCAGCTGGCCGCCGGCGGCCGCGCCGACGCCGAAGAACGCCTCGACGGCGGCCAGCGCGAGGGCGGCGTTGTGCGCCTGGTGGGCGCCGTGCAGCGGGATGAACACGTCCTCGTACTCCGCGCCGCCGAGGCCGCGCAGGGTGACGAGCTGGCCGCCGATCGCGACCTCGCGGCGGATCACGCCGAACTCCATGCCCTCCCGGGCGACGGTGGCGTCCACCTCGACGGCCCGCTTGAGGATGGTCTGCGCGGCGTCCAGCTGCTGCTGGGCGACGACGGCGAGCGCGCCGGGCTTGATGATGCCGGACTTCTCCACCGCGATCTCGCCGGTCGTGCCGCCGAGCTTGTCGGTGTGGTCCAGGCCGATCGGGGTGATCACGGCGACGGCGGCGTCGATGACGTTGGTGGCGTCCCAGGAGCCGCCCATGCCGACCTCGACCACGGCGACGTCCACCGGGGCGTCGGCGAAGGCCGCGTAGGCCATGCCGGTCAGCACCTCGAAGAAGGACATCGCGACCGGCTGCGTCCCGTCGACCATCCGCACGTAGGGCTCGATGTCGCGGTAGGTCTCGACGAACTTCTCGGTGCTGATCGGGGCGCCGTCCAGGCTGATCCGCTCGGTGACCGACTCCACGTGCGGGCTGGTGTAGCGGCCGGTGCGCAGCTCGAAGGCGCCGAGCAGCTGCTCGATCATCCGGGCGGTGGAGGTCTTGCCGTTGGTGCCGGTGATGTGGATCGAGGGGTAGGAGCGCTGCGGCTGGCCGAGGATGTCCATCAGCGCCGCGATGCGGTCGAGCGAGGGCTCCAGCTTGTTCTCCGGCCAGCGGCCGGAGAGCTCGGTCTCCACGGCCCGCAGCTCGGCCTCGGGGCCGGAGGCCCCGGCGTCGGAGGGGCGGGTGGTGTACGGGTTCTGCTCGGCCTTGTCGCTCACGGGCCCAGTCTACGTAGCGTCCGGGGCCCGTCCGGCGCAGGCTCCCCGGCCCGGTGGGGCGGGGCCGGGGAGCCGTGCGCCGGGATGCTCAGCGGTGCGCCGGGAACTGCACGACCTGCTGGTAGGTGGGGCGGTTCTGCCAGGTGGACTTGGGGTCGGTGACGCCGCCGAGCGGGCGCTGGACGATCGAGTCGGCGCACCACTGGTCGCCGGCCGGGCAGTCCGCGTCGGCCGGGTAGACCTGGGCCGGGGTCTGCGCCACGGCCTTCCTCAGGCTGTCGAGCAGGGCGGTGCGGCAGGCCGCGAGGTCGCCGCCGCCGCAGAACGGGCGGGCCAGCGGCCCGGCCACCGGGTCGCCGAGGACGCCCCGCAGGTCCTTGTCGACGTAGCTCCACCAGCCGTACTGGAAGGCCGAGCCCTTGTGCGGGATGGACTCGTTGGCGCTGGCGGTGCCGCTGGTGGGGCCGCTCTGCCCGCCGGAGGGCGACTCGTTGATCTGGACGGCTCCGGTCAGGGCGCCGAACAGGGCGTCGCCGAGGCCGGGCCGGAAGACCGCGTCGGCGAGCAGCGGCCACCAGGCGTCCAGGGTGCGGATCGCCTCGGCGTCGGCGTAGGCGTGGCTGCCCGGGGAGGTCTCCCGGCGCTGCCCGCCGGCCGCCCGCCAGGTCTCCAGCTTCTGCACGGCGGCGGCGAGGGACGGGTCGGTGACGGGGGCGCTGCGGACGACCCGGAGCAGTTCGGGCAGCACGTCCTCGGCGCGCAGGTCGGCGAGGGCGGCGGACTCCATGGCCTTGGTGAGCGAGACCCGGCTCGCCTTCCCGCCGCCGGCGAGCAGCGCCTTCACCCGGTCGTCGAGCAGGTTGCCGCGGTGCACCGAGCCGTTGCCGAAGCCCGCGGCGGCGAAGCCGGCGGCCTGCTTGTTGTTCCAGGAGACGTAGTAGTCCTGGTCGACGGAGTTCGGGTGCTCGGCGGGCGGCGTGTACCGGGCGGTGTTCGCGGCGGGGTCGAAGTCGCGCCACTCGTAGGCGGGCTCGGCGCGGACGGGCAGGCCGGCGTCGACGCCCGGGGCGCGCACCGGGTTGTTGCCGGAGTTGTAGTACGCGATGTCCCGGGAGTCCGCGTAGAACCAGTTGAAGGTGTAGTTGATGTTCTGCGCGGCCTGCTGGAAGCCCGCCGCGTCGTGCACCGCGCCGGGGTCGTTGAGCATCTGGAAGCCGATGATGGAGTCGGCCTCGTGGCGGTAGGTGGAGCGCAGCGAGGTGAAGGCGACGGGTGCGCCGCCGACCGTGCCGCGGGCGGTGACCAGGCCGTAGTTCGTGCGGTTCATCACCAGGGTGTAGGAGCCGGCCGCGGTGGAGTCGGCGGTGGTGGGCTTCCAGGAGTTCTTCCGCTCCAGCCGTTCCATCGGCAGGCACTGGCCGTGCCACCGGTAGTGGTCGGCCGTCAGGCCGACCGGACCGCCGTCGGTGGTGCAGAGCGGGACGGCGTAGGTGTCGGTGATGTCCTGTCCGGCGGAGGTGGCGCTCCAGGCGTAGTCCTGGCCGCGGCCGAGCTGGACGTAGAAGCTCAGCCCGGCGAAGGCGGCGCCGCGGGCGCTGATGCCGGGGCCCTGGATCTCCTCCAGCATGAGCAGCTGGGGGGCGAAGTAGCCGGTCTGTGGGCCGAACACGGCGACGGGGTGGCCGTCGTCGGTGTGGGCGCCGGAGACCAGCAGGGCGTTGGACATGCCGTGCTTGGCGGTGAGCAGGTTGCCGGGCAGCAGGCCGGGGGCGGTGGTGGCGCCCTGGGTGCCGGTGCCGGTGGCGTCGTGGATCATCTTCTCGGGGACGACCGAGCCCGGGTCGGGCAGCGCGGTGCCCTGCGGGGAGTCGGGCGGCAGGGCGTACGGGAACCGCCGGCCGTCGTGCAGGGTGAGCACGGCCTCGGGGTCGTCGGCCTCGCGGAGCGAGGACCAGAGGCGGTCGCCCTCGGCGGTGCCGTAGCGGGCCTCGGCGGCGAGCTTGACCTGGGCGGAGGCGAGTTCCCCGCCGCCGCCGGAGCCGAACAGGGCGCCGACCACGGAGGCGAGCGCGACCAGGTCGGTGAGCTTGAAGGGTTCGATGCCGCCGGCGTTGGTCATCGCGTCGATGTGGCCGGTGAGGTCGTACTCGCCGGGGAAGTAGCGGCCGTCGTAGGACTCGCGGACGTACTGGTTGATGCCGTCGAGGTAGGCGCCGGCGTCGGCGAGGGCCTGCCGGGCGCGGTCGCCCTCGTTCGCGATGGCGTCGATCTGCTGCTGGAGCTCGTCCTCGGTGTAGGGGGCGGCCTGCCAGAAGCTCTGTTCCAGCTGCCGGTTGGCGGCGGCGCCGCCGGCGAAGCCGGAGAGCTGGCCGCGGCCGACGTGCCGGAAGAGGTCCATCACCCAGAGCCGGTCCTGGGCCGCGGCGTAGCCGGCGCCGAACTCGGTGCCGTAGCGGGTGGTGCCGGTGATGTGCGGGACGCCGGTGGCCTTGTCGCGGACGATGGCGACGTCGCTGCGCGGGCGGGTGGTGGAGGCGACCTGGTCGGCGGGGACGCCGAAGGAGGCGTCGTTGAAGAAGCTGCGCAGCTGGGCCTCGGTCAGTTGCGGGTAAGCGCCGGCGAGGTTGGCGTAGGGGCCGAGCTGGTCGTCGGTGTGGGCGGGGCGGGAGCCGAAGACCTTGTTGAGCAGGATCTCGGCGAGGGTGGCGTTGCCGTTCTCGCCGGGCGGCAGGACGTCGAGGCATTTCCCGGCGCAGTAGTCGCCGGCGGCGGCCGGGGTTTCTCCGGCGGCTGCCGCGGCGGTGGGGGACGCGGTGGGGGCGAATACGGCCAGCAGGGCCGCCGCGAGGGTGGCGGCGGCGAATCTGCGCGGGTGGGGGCGTCGTTGCATGCCGGCTCCTCGGTCGAGTTGCGGATGCGTTGCGGTACTCGACGGTAGGGGCCTTGCTGACAATCTGCCTAGTAGCGTGCATGCCACAACTCGCCTGCGGGCATGCGGTTCTGCCCGGCCTCGGCGGGGACCGACCAGCGGTGGCCGGACCAGCGATGGCCGGATCAGCGGTGGCCGGATCAGCCGTGCCGGGCCTCCGGCACCTGCACGGCCCGGCCGCCGTGCCGGCGGCGCAGCTCGGCCGCGATCTCGGTGCCCTCGCCCTCCGGCAGCAGCGGCAGCATCATGGCGACGGCCTGCAGCAGGCCGCCGAGCAGGTAGGTGGTGTCCGGGGTGGCGGCGACCAGTGCGCGGACGGCCGCGACGTCCCCGGCGTCGACGGCCTCGACCAGCCGGGCGGGGTCGGCGGCGTCCTCGTCGAGCAGCACCCCGGAGGTGTCGGCGGGGGCGCGGCGGGCGAGCGAGCGCAGCACCCGGTCGGCGGCCTCGGGCGCGTACGCCTTGCGGACCGCCTCGGCCGCGATCCACACCAGCAGGGTGGTCACCTCGCGCTCCACGTGGTCGGCGAGGAGCCGGTCCAATTGCGCGTCGAAGGACAGCTGGTTCCCGCGCCGGAATGCCAGCAGCAAGGACGCCGCCCGGGCCTTCGCCGTCTCGACCTCGTGCTGCGGCAGTTCGTCGGCCAACTCCGTGGTCGCCGCCATGACGTGTCCTCCCGTCAGTTGCACACCCGCATGGGGACGTCTGAACACCGTACACATCCCAACTCCGAACATCAGTGGAACGCGCGCACGCACAAACGGAGAGAATGCGCGGTTCAAACGGTCGACGGGAATCATCGACCGAATGTCGGACGCACACGATGAAATACCGCCGAACGGACTATCAAGAACGGCCGGGGATATACCGAATGGCGGATTCCGCGCCGGTCCGCGCCGCGCACGGGCGGGGCGCGGACCGGCGCGGACCGGCCGTCCGGGGCGTCCGCGGGTGGCCCGCCCGTCCACTGGGTAGGGGGAGGGCGAGGGGGGACGGCCGTCGCCGCCTGCCGCCCGGACCACCCCGGCGGGTTCGGACGGCCGTGCGGTAGCGTGCCCGGATACTCGCGCGGGCGACCGTGCGGGCACTGACGAGGAGTACGCCAAGTTCAGGCCGCGGAGCGCCGTGGCGGGGGAGATCGATTTTCGATGTACGGCCAGGGTCAGCAGTATCCGCAGGGGCAGCCGCAGCAGCCGTACGGCCAGCCGCCGCAGTACGGGGGCACCCCGCAGCAGCCGGCGTACGGCGCGCCGCAGCCGCCGTCCTACGGCTACCCGCAGCAGCCGCCGGCCCCGCCGTACGGCGCCCAGCCCGGCTACCCGCAGGCCGCCGTGCCCGGCCAGCCGCAGCCCTACGGCGCACCGGGCGGCTACCCGCCGCCGACCCCGCCGAAGAGCAACACCGGTCTGGTGATCGGCCTGGTGATCGGCGCCGTGGTGCTGATCGGCGGCGGCCTCGCGATCTGGGGCCTGTCCGGCAGCGACGGCGGCGGCGCCGGCGGCACGGGCGGTACCGGCAGCACGGGCGGTACCGGCACGGTCGCCTCCGCCGCGTACAAGCTCGACCTGCCGATGTCCCTGCCGGACGGCCACACCCAGCAGAAGGCCACCTCCGCCCCGGCCACGCCCGGCCCGGACGGCCAGAAGCCGGCCTGCTCGGACGGCACCGCCGTGGCCGGCAACTACACCAAGGGCCAGACGGACATGGTGCAGGTCATCGGCTGCTACGGCTCGGTGGCGACCCCCGAGCTCGTGCTGCTCGCGCTGGAGGCCGAGTCGGTCAAGCCGAAGACCTTCGCCGGCACGACCGTCACCAGCACCTGGAAGACCCGGCCGACCGAGTACCCGGCGGGCAGCGCGGGCGCGCCCGGCGCCAAGCTCAAGTGCGGGGTGCTGACCACCAACGCCACCAAGACCGCCGCCGGCAACACCGTCTGCTTCTGGGCGGACCGCTGGACGGCGGCCGAGGTGGTCTTCGCCGACCTGAGCTTCACCGGCAAGGCGCCGATCACGCCCGCCGAGGCCGCGGTGAAGGCCGCCGCCGTCCGCGGCGCCGTCGAAGTGAAGAAGTAGCCGAAGCATCCGGCGAGGCGGCCGACCGGGAGCACCGGCCGGCAGCAGCCGGTCCCGACCGGCCGGCAGGACCGGCCGGTCGGGGAGCAGCCAGGGCCGACCCGTCGAAAGGACCTCCGGTGTCCGAGCAGAATCCGTACGGCGGCCCGCCGCCGTCCCCCCAGCCGTACGGGGCCCCTCCCCCGCCGCCCGCCCAGCCCGGTTTCGGCCCGCCGCCGCAGCCCGGCTACGGCTACCCGCAGCAGCCCGCACCGCCGTACGGACAGCCGGGCGGCTACGGGGTGCCGGCCCAGCAGCCGTGGGGCGGCGGGGTCGTCCCGCAGCCGCCGAAGTCCCGCAAGACGCTGTGGGTGGTGCTCGGCTGCGTCGGCGGCGCCATCCTGCTCGGCGGCGGCCTGGCCGGCTACTTCGTCTATGACGTGACCTCAAAGACCGACAACTACCGGATCTCGCTGCCGGGCACCTTCCAGGGCCTGCCGCGGGAGGACTCCAACCCGCTCGCGCAGAAGCTGGAGTCCGGGCTCGACGACTCGCTCGGCAAGGGCGACAACGCCTGGTCGCCGACCCCGGTCAGCACCGTGTACACCGACCGGAAGAAGGTGGTCGCGGTCTTCGGCGGCTACGGCACCGTCCTCTCCCCCCGCAGCCAGGTCGACGACTTCTACACCAACTTCGAGAAGGGCGCGAGCAGCCAGGGCACCACCTTCAGCGGCCGCCGGGACTTCGACCCGGGCCCGCTCGGCGGCCGGCTGAGCTGCGAGGTCATGCACGCCCCGACCGAGGACGACAGCCTGTGCGCCTGGGCGGACGGCTCCACCTTCGTCGCCGTGCTCACCGGCGAGGTCGACCAGGACTCCGAGGTGGACCTGGACGTCGCCGCGGCCGCCGCCCGCGAGCTGCGGCAGATCGCCGAGGTGCCGAAGTAGCACCCGCCCGGCCCCGCCGGGGCCGGGGACGGCGAAGGCCGACACGGCGAAGGCCGACACGGCGAAGGCCGACACGGCGAAGGCCGACACGGCGAAGGCCGACACGGCGAAGGCCGACACGGC
>NZ_JBEYFP010000098.1:0-14975 GCF_040634455.1 Kitasatospora sp. NPDC007106 | reverse complement strand
GCGCTCCACCCCGTTCTCTTTTCTGGTGTGCGCGTGGGGGGGGGGGGCGGTGGTGCCGCGGGTCGTGGGGGGTGCCCCCCCCCGGGCGCCGCCCACCCGCACCGCCCCCCGCCCCCCCGGCGTACCCGCCGCCGCCCGCGCCGTACGCCGCTCGCACCCGCCCCGTCCGGCCCGCCACCGGGCCCGGCCCGTTCTGGTGATTCCAGCCACAGCGCGGCACGGAGACGGGGGCAAAGTGCCGCCCGCCCCTTACCCTCGACAACGCGAAGGGGCACTGCTACCGAGAGGTAGCGCCCCGCCGGCGTGTGGACCATGACCCCATCGGGGCGGAGGGGCTCGGCATGAAACTGACCGTGGTGGGGTGCTCGGGAAGCTTCCCGTCCGCCGAGTCGCCCTGCTCCAGCTACCTCGTCGAGGCCGACGGCTACCGCCTGGTCATCGACCTCGGCAACGGCGCCCTCGGCGCGCTCCAGAAGTACACCGGCCTCTACGACGTCGACGCCGTCCTGCTCAGCCACCTGCACGCCGACCACTGCATCGACCTCTGCGCCTACTGGGTCGCCCGCAACTACCGGCTCGAGGGCTGCCCCGCACTCCTCCCCGTCCACGGACCGCACGGCACCGCCGAGCGCCTCGCCCGCGCCTACGACATGCCGGAGGAACCCGGCATGAAGGAGGTCTTCGACTTCCGCCCGCTCGGCAACCGCAGCTTCGACCTCGGCCCGCTGCGCATCACCAGCGCCCGGGTCAACCACCTCGACACCGAGGCCTACGGCTTCCGCGTCGAGCACGGCGGCGCCTCCCTCGCCTACTCCGGCGACACCGGCGAGTGCGCCGAGCTCGTCGACCTCGCCCGCGGCGTCGACCTCTTCCTCTGCGAGGCCGCCTACACCGACGGCAAGGAGACCTACGAGGCGATCCACCTCAACGGACGCGAGGCCGGCGAACACGCCGCGGCCGCCGACGTCGGCCGCCTCGTGCTCACCCACGTCCCGCCGTGGACGGACGCCGAGCAGAACCGCCGCGACGCCGCCGCAGCCTTCGACGGCCCCGTCGAGGTCGCCCGCCCCGGCGCCGTCTACGACCTGCACTGAAGGCGGACCGGGGGAGCAGGCCATGGGGGCGCGGGGAACCGCGCAGCTCTCCCCTCGGCCTTCGGCCGGGAGGTGCCCCCACGCGCCCCGGGGGTCTAGACCCGGGTCAGCCAGTGCGCGTATCGCGGCTCCTCGCCCGACACCGCCGCCCGGTACAGCTCCGCAAGGCGCTTCGTCACCCCGCCCGGCGCCGCCGGCAGCCCGCGGTCGTCCAGCGAGGCCACCGGCACGATCCCCGCCGCCGTCCCGCAGACGAACACCTCGTCCGCGGCGTACAGGTCCGAGCGCAGCAGCCGCTCCACCCGCACCTCGATCCCCAGGTCCCGGGCCAGCACCAGCACCGTGTCCTGCGTGATCCCCTCCAGCGCACCCGCCGCCACCGGCGGCGTCCGCAGCACCCCGTCCCGCACCACGAACACGTTCTCCGCACTGCACTCGCTGACCGAACCGTCCGCCGCCAGCAGCAGCGCCTCGTCGTAGCCGGCGTCCGTCGCCTCCCGCCGCGCCAGCACCGAATTCAGGTACGGCCCGGTCGCCTTCGCCGCCGGCGGCACGCTGTTCGGATCCGTCCGCCGCCAACTGCTCGTCTTCAACCGCAGCCCGCCCGACGGCCGTTGCTCCGGCCACTCCCAGGACGCGATCACCGTCCTGGTCCGCACCCCCCGCATGTCCAGCCCCATCGAGCCGTCCCCCAGGAACGCGAAGTGCCGGACGTAGCAGGCGCCCTGACCGTTCGCCCGCAGCAGCTCCACCGTGCCCGCCGCCAACTCCTCCACCCCGTACGGCAACGGCATCCGCAGCATGTGCGCACTGCGCAGCAGCCGCCGCAGGTGCTCCTCCAGACGGAACACCGCCGGCCCGCCGGCCGTCCCGAACACCCGGGTGCCCTCCAGCACCCCCGTCCCGTAGTGCAGGCCGTGCGTCAGCACGTGCACCTGCGCCTCCTGCCACGGCACCAGCGCGCCGTCGAACCAGATCCTCGAAGCCCCGTCCGTCGTCATGCCGCCATCCTGACCCCGGTACCGCCCCGCACGACCCGCCCCGCAGGCGGCAGAACCGGCCATGGCCGGGACCGGAGCCGCCGTCCCGGATGGTGGAATTCACCGTTCGCCCACCGACCGGATGGCTATCGTCCCCGCCGTGGAGCACAGCACCGCCCTCTACCGCCGCCTGCGCACCGACCCGAGCCGCCCGCTGCCCGAACTGCGCAGCGAACTCGGCTGGAACGAAACCGAGTTCGACACCGCACTCGGCGAACTCCGGCAGCTCGGACTGCTCCGGCCCACCACCGCCACCGGCAGCGGCCTCACCGCCGTCTCCGTCGCCACCGCCGTCCGCCACCTCCTCGCCGACGCCGACGGACACCTCGCCGACCTCTTCACCGCCGTCCGGCGCACCCGCGACACCGTCGAACAGCTCCACACCCGCTACCTGCCCGCCCAGAGCGACACCGACGACAGCGGCACCCGCCACCTCGTCCACGGCGCCGACCGCATCGCCGCCCTCCTGGAGGACGCCGCGCACAGCGCCCGCACCGAAGTCCTCTCGCTCCGCCCCGGGCAGGACCACTCCCGCCCCGCCCTCGACGGCAAACTCGCCCGCGAACGCATCGCCCTCGCCCACGGCGTCCGGCTGCGCACCGTCTACCCGGCGGCGGCCCTGCACCACCCGGACGTGCTCGACCACGTGCAGCGGCTGACCGCCGCGGGCGCCGGCATCCGGGTCGCGCACACGCTGCCGCTGTGGCTGATCGCCGTGGACAGCACCATGGCGGTGCTGCCCGCGCCCGGCGGCGCCCCGGACACCGCGCTGGTCGTCCGGGACGAGGCGGTGCTCGCGGTGGTCCGCGAGCTCTTCGAGTACTTCTGGACGGCCGCCTGGGTGCCGCCGGACCTGCTCGGCCGCCCGGTGCCCGACGACCGCCACCGCGAGGTGCTCCGGCTGCTCGCCGCCGGTCTCACCGACCAGGCGATCGCCCGCAAGCTGGAGATCTCCGAGCGCACGGTGCGCCGCCTGGTCTCCGACCTCACCACCGACCTCGGGGCCCAGAGCCGCTTCCAGGCCGGTGTCCACGCCGCCCGCCTCGGCTGGATCTGAAGCGTGCCAGGAGCGCGCGGGGACGAGGCAACCGTGCGGACCAGGATGGACCGGATCCGTCAGGACCACCACTCCCGGACTGCGCGGTTCTCCCCCGGCCTTCGGCCGGGAGGTGCCCCCACGCGCCCCTGAGAGCGACCACCGGAACACGTGCCCTGTCAGGCCCTCCCGTCCACCCGCTGCCGCAGGCGGGCCAGGGCCAGCCGCGGCTCGCGGCGGGTGCCCAGCGGGACGAGCGCAGCCCGGCCGGGCACCCGGACGCCGCCGGTCAGTGCGACCCGGGTGGTGCCGCTGCCGTCGGTGACGGCCGCCATCCCGATGACCACGAACCGGCTCTGCAGCCAGCACCAGCCCGGCCGGAGCACCCCGTCGAACCGGGCCCGCATCCCGTACCGGCTGCGCGCCAGGGCCTCCACCCGGTCGCCGTCCCGGCGGGTCACGCGCAGGCTGCGCATGTCGGGCTGGAAGCGCCCGAACTCACCCTCCAGATCGGCCATGACCGCCCACACCCGGTCGAACGGCGCGTCGACCACGCCCTCGGTGACGCGGGCGCCGCGGATCCCCGCGGCCATCACGTGCAGCCGGCGCACCGGGTCGAGCGGGGCCGTCGGGTCGTCCGTCCTCATGCCGTCCACATCCTTCGGAATACGGTCCGGGCGCGGTGCAGCCGGGACTTCACGGTGCCCTCGGGGATGCCGAGCAGCCCGGCGGCGGACCGCTCGTCCAAGCCCTCGACGTCGCGCAGCAGCAGGACGGCCCGGTGCTCGGGGGTGAGCCGGCCCAGCACGTCCCGGATGTCCGCGGCGAGCTGGGCGTCCCCGGGCGAGGGCAGTGCGGCGAGTTCGGCGGGCAGGTCCCGGCCGTCCCGGCGGACCACCCGTACCGCCTCGCGGACGGCCAGCACCCGGACCCAGCCGTACAGCGCGTTCGCGTCCCTCAGCGAGCGCAGGCCCCGGAAGACCGCGGTGAGCGTCTCCTGCACCGCGTCCTGGCGGCCGGCCGCGGCGGCGGGCCCGCAGATCCGTCCGCAGATCCGCCCGACGTAGGGCGTGAGGTGGTCGAGCAGGTCGCTCATCGCGAGGGTGTCCCCGCGCCGGGCGGCGCGGGCCAGCGCCACGCCGCGGGAGTGCTCGTCGGGATCAGCCACGGCGGAAGTCTCGCACCGCTCGGCGCGGGCGGAGCCCGGCGGCCCGGGCCGCCGCCGCGCCGAAGCCGAGGCAGAGCGGGGTGTAGAGCACCTGGTCGAGCAGGCGGAAGGCGCTGCCGGGGTCGGTGCCGGGGCCGCAGGCCCACACGATGCCGGCCGCCCCGCGGAGCAGCAGTCCGGTTGCCACGGCGGCGGTGGCGAGTCGGCAGAGCCGGGCGGTGCGGGGCCCGCCGAGGCCGTGCGCCCGGGCGAGCACCGCGGCCGCCGCGGCGAGCAGCAGCGCGGCGAGCGGCAGCACCACGGGCGGCGTGAACGGGACGTCGGCGTTGAGGACGGCCTGCGAGAGGGCCCGGCTGTCGGCGGCGGGCCAGGTGAGGCCGGTGGCCCAGTACAGGTGGAGTGCGGCGTCGGCGGCCAGCAGTGCGGCCACCGCCGTTCCGGTGCGCTGCACGATGCGCTGCTCGGTGCGGTCCACGGTGCGGTCCACGGGTCCCCCTCGCTTCGGTCGGCCGGGTCGGCCGGTCGGCGCCGTCCGGTCGACGGTCCGTCACCGCAGAGGGAGGAGCGGCCGGGGGCGGACGTTCCGTGTGTCCTGCCTCACACCGGCCGGGGCGTGGCGTGCGCCGGCCCGGACGTGGCGACGGACCCCGCCCTGAGCAGCCGGGCGGGGTCCGTGCGGGGGTGGGGGAGGGGCGTCAGGCCTTGGTGACGTCCTCGACCTCGGTGTCGTCCTCGCGACCGGGGGTCTTGAGGTTGAACTTGGTGATCGCGAAGCGGAAGAGCACGTAGTACAGGCCGGCGAAGACCAGGCCGATCGGGATGATCAGCAGCGGGTGGGTGGCCTTGCTGAAGCCGAGGCCGTAGTCGATCAGGCCGGCCGAGAAGGTGAAGCCGGCGTGCACCCCGAGCGCCCAGGTGACGGCCATGGAGACGGCGGTCAGCACGGCGTGGATGGCGAACAGGACCGGGGCGATGAAGAGGAAGGCGAACTCGATCGGCTCGGTGACACCGGTGACGAAGGAGGTCAGCGCCAGCGACATCATCATGCCCATCACCGCGGCGCGGCGCTCCGGGCGGGCGGCGTGCGCGATGGCCAGGGCGGCGGCGGGCAGCGCGAACATCATGATCGGGAAGAAGCCCGACATGAACTGGCCGGCGGTCGGGTCGCCGGCGAAGTAGCGGGTCAGGTCGCCGTGCACCACGGTGCCGTCGGCCTTGGTGTAGTCACCGGTCTGGAACCAGGCGTAGGAGTTCACGAACTGGTGCATGCCGACCGGCAGCAGACCGCGGTTGATCAGGCCGAAGGCGCCCGCACCGAAGGCGCCCGCACCGATCAGGGAGTCGTTGAGGCTGCCGATCGCGTCGCCGACCGGGCCCCAGACCAGCGCGAAGACCACGCCGACGGCGGTGCCGACGAAGGCCATGATGATCGGCACCAGGCGGCGGCCGTTGAAGAAGCCCAGCCAGTCCACCAGCTTGGTGCGGTGGAACTTCTGCCAGAGCACGGCGCTGAGCAGGCCGATCACGATGCCGCCGAGCACGCCCGGGTTCTGGTAGGTGGGTGCGACCCACTTGCCGTCGGCGATGTGGCCGTCGGTGATCGGGAACGCGGTGAGCACGTTCTTGTACACCAGGAAGCCGACCAGGGCGGCGAGGGCGGTCGAGCCGTCGGCCTTCTTGGCGAAGCCGATGGCGATGCCCACCGCGAAGAGCAGCGGGAGGTTGCTGAACACGGCGTCGCCCGCCGTGCTGAACACCGCGGCGACCTTGTCCCAGCCGAGACCGTCCTTGCCGAACACGTCGTCCTGGCCGAGACGGAGCAGCAGGCCCGCGGCCGGCAGCACGGCGATCGGCAGCTGGAGGCTGCGGCCGATCTTCTGCAGGCCCTGGATCGTGCTCTGGCCGATCTTCTTGATCGGGGAGGGTGCCGGTGCCGTGGCGGGCGCCGGTGCCTGCGCAGTCGTACTCATGGGGTGGTTCCTAACGGCAGGGCGGGTCGGTGGGGGTGCATCGGGGGCCGACTCGCGAACTGGTCTACACCACGAGTGGTGTAGACCAGTTTTTAACACGCGCCCGACGGAGGGGGGAACCCCGGAAAGCGCCGCAGGTGGGAAGCGCTATGAAATCGAAACCTTGTTGCGGATCGACGATCTTGACTGTGCTCGGTCATCCGCCATTTTGGCGAGTTGCGCAACAAATGGTCCTCAGGCCTTGGTCACGTCCTCGACCTGGTCGTCGTCCTCCCGCCCCGGCGTCTTCAGGTTGAACCGGACGATGACGAACCGGAACAGCGCGTAATAGACGACCGCGAAGGCCAGGCCGATCGGCATGATCAGCCACGGTTTCGTCGCCAGCCCCCAGTTGATCACGTAGTCGATCAGGCCGGCCGAGAAACTGAAGCCGTCGTGCACCCCCAGCGCCCAGGTCACCGCCATCGAGGCGCCCGTCAACAGCGCGTGCAGCACGAACAGGCCCGGCGCGATGTAGGCGAAGGAGTACTCGATCGGCTCCGTCACGCCCGTCACGAAGCTGGTCAGCGCGACCGAGGTCATCAGACCGTAGATCTCCTTGCGCCGGTGCGGCTTCGCCGAGTGCGCGATCGCCATCGCCGCCGCCGGCAGCGCGAACATCATGATCGGGAAGAAGCCCGAGGTGAACTGCCCCGCCGTCGGGTCGCCCGCCAGGAACCGCGGGATGTCGCCGTGCACCACCTCGTCCGTGCCGGGCTTGTGGAACTCGCCGAACTGGAACCAGACGAAGGTGTTGATCAACTGGTGCATGCCGATCAGCAGCAGCGCCCGGTTCGCCACGCCGAAGATCCCCGCACCGCCCGCGCCCAGGTCGGCCAGCCACTGCGAGAAGTCGGTCATCGCCCGCCCGATCGGCGGCCACACCCACAGCCCCAGGCAGGCCAGCGCCAGCCCCGCCACCGCCGTGATCATCGGCACCAGCCGGCGGCCGTTGAAGAAGCCCAGCCAGTCCACCAGCTTCGTCCGGTGGTACCGCATCCACAGCCACGCCGACATCAGGCCGATCAGGATGCCCCCCAGCACCCCCGGATTCTGGAACACCGCCGCACTCGACGTGTGCGCCGAGTAGTCGATGCACTGGTTGCCCACGATCGTGCCCGTGCACTGGTCCCGGTCCGGGAAGGCCAGCAGCACGTTGTGGTAGACGAGGAAGCCCGTCACCGCCGCCAGGGCCGTCGACCCGTCCGCCTTCTTCGCCATGCCGATCGCCACACCGATGCAGAACAGCAGCGGCAGGCCCAGATTGGAGTCCAGCAGCGCGCCGCCCGCCGCCGCGAACACCTTCGCCACGTTGTCCCAGCCGAGGCCGTCCTTGCCGAACACGTCGTCCTGGCCCAACCGGTTCAGGATGCCGGCGGCCGGCAGCACCGCCACCGGGAGCTGCAGGCTGCGCCCCATCTTCTGCAGCCCGCCGTAGAAGGACTGCCACCACGGTGTCGGTGCGGGCGCGGTGCCTGCTGTACTCATGGGAGTCCTCCGCGTGCGGTCCACGGCTCGGCCCGGGGGTCCGTTCCGCCACCCCGGCACTGCGCCTACTATTGGTGTAGACCACTTGGGGAGGTGGACGGGCGCCGGACGGCAGCCCGATGATCGCCATCCTCGGGCCCGGCCGCACACCCGTGCGCGCCAAAATGGGCCAAAAGTGGACTGACGTGGCAAACCGCCCCCAAACGGGAAATGCTTGTCGCGCCGCCGGCCGACACGGAAGCTGAACCCGCGTCACCACACCGGCACACCCACGCACCACGCACCACCGCACCACCGCACCGAGCGGCACGGCACCCGACACCACCCGCCGAACCGCCGACACCCAGGGAGACACACATGGCCAGCAAGGCAGAGAAGATCGTCGCCGGCCTCGGCGGAATCGACAACATCGAAGAGGTCGAAGGCTGCATCACCCGCCTGCGCACCGAAGTCGTCAACCCCGACCTCGTCGACGAAGCCGCCCTCAAGGCCGCCGGCGCCCACGGCGTCGTCAAGATGGGCACCGCCATCCAGGTCGTCATCGGCACCGACGCCGACCCCATCGCCGGCGAGATCGAAGACATGATGGACTGACCGGCCACCACCCCGGCCACGGCCCGCCGCCCCCACCGGGACGGCGGGCCGCACCGCACCCCGCAACGGCTACGCTCGGTGCCTATGTCACGCATCGACGGCCGCACCCCCGACCAGCTCCGCCCCGTCACCATCGAACGAGGCTGGAGCAAGCACGCAGAAGGCTCCGTCCTCGTCTCCTTCGGCGACACCAAAGTCCTCTGCACCGCCAGCGTCACCGAAGGCGTCCCCCGCTGGCGCAAGGGCAGCGGCGAAGGCTGGGTCACCGCCGAATACTCCATGCTCCCCCGCGCCACCAACACCCGCGGCGACCGCGAATCCGTCCGCGGCAAGATCGGCGGCCGCACCCACGAGATCAGCCGCCTCATCGGCCGCTCCCTGCGCGCCGTCGTCGACCACCGCGCCCTCGCCGAGAACACCATCGTCCTCGACTGCGACGTCCTCCAGGCCGACGGCGGCACCCGCACCGCCGCCATCACCGGCGCCTACGTCGCCCTCGTCGACGCCGTCGCCTGGGCCCGCGACAAGAAGCTGCTCCGCGCCAAGGGCAACCCCATCACCGGCGGCGTCAGCGCCGTCAGCGTCGGCATCATCGACGGCACCCCCATGCTCGACCTCCGCTACGAGGAGGACGTCCGCGCCGAAACCGACATGAACATCGTCTGCACCGCCGACGGACGCTTCGTCGAGGTCCAGGGCACCGCCGAAGGCGCCCCCTTCGACCGCGCCCTCCTCGACCAGCTCCTCGACCTCGGCACCCTCGGTTGCGCAGAACTGGACGAAATTCAGCACAAAGCCCTCCGCGACCTCGAAAACTGACCCCGCACCGGGCCGCGGGCGCGCATCCTGTACACGGCGCGCCCGCAGCCCGTAGCGTTCCCGACGGAACCGCGGAACCGGCAGCGCACCACCCGCCGTCCCACACCACGGACCCAGCACGCGCCCACCACACCACGGAGGACACCCGATGCCGGACAGCCTCACCCGCTCCGCCACCCTCGCCGCGGCCGGCCTCGTCCTCCTCCTCCCACTCAGCGCCGTCAGCTGCTCCGCCGCCCAGAAGGCCCTCGACTGCGGCAACACCGCCGTCCGCATCACCAACGACGTCGCCCAGGCCGGCAGCGCCTTCAACAACGCCGCCAACGACCCCGACGCCGCCGGACAGGCCCTCCAGACCCTCAAGAAGGACCTCGACCAGATCAGCCGCAACTCCAGCGACACCGACGTCTCCCAGGCCGTCACCGACCTGCAGACCCAGGTCGACAAGGCCCAGCAGGCCATCGACAACAAGCAGATCCCCGACCTCAAGCCGCTCGGCGACGCCGCGAGCAACCTCAGCAAGGCCTGCACCGGCTGACACCCCCAGCACCCGGCCCCTCGCTAGGGTGGGCCGCATGACTGCACGACGCCTCGTCCTCGCCACCCGCAACCGCCACAAGGTCGCCGAACTCCGCGACATCCTCGGCGACGCCGGACTCGACGTCGAACTCGTCGGCGCCGACGCCTACCCCGAGATCCCCGACGTCCCCGAAACCGGCGTCACCTTCGCCGAGAACGCCCTCCTCAAGGCCCACGCCCTCGCCGAGGCCACCGGCCACCCCGCCGTCGCCGACGACTCCGGCCTCTGCGTCGACGTCCTCGGCGGAGCCCCCGGCATCTTCTCCGCCCGCTGGTCCGGCAAGCACGGCGACGACCGCGCCAACCTCGACCTGCTGCTCGCCCAGCTCTCCGACATCGCCGAACCCCACCGCGGCGCCCACTTCGCCTGCGCCGCCGCCCTCGCCCTCCCCGACGGCACCGAACGCGTCGTCGAGGGCCGCCTCCTCGGCACCCTCCGCACCGTCCCCGCCGGCGACGGCGGCTTCGGCTACGACCCGATCCTGCAGCCCCTCGGCGAGAGTCGGACGTGCGCCGAACTCACCCCCGCCGAGAAGAACGCCGTCAGCCACCGCGGCCAGGCCTTCCGCGCGCTGGCACCGGTCGTCCGCGAGCTGCTCGGCTGACGTACGGAACGCCGAAGGCCCGCCGGAGGGATTCCGGCGGGCCTTCGTTTCTCAGGTACGTGCGGCCGGAGGGATTCGAACCCTCACGGAGTTTCCTCCACTGGCACCTAAAACCAGCGCGGCTGCCATTACGCCACGACCGCATGGCCACAGTCTAGGGGCTGCCTCGGCAGCGACGACAGCGCCTTAGCGCTCGTGGCGCGGGCGTTCCGCTCAGTCGGTGCGCGCGCTGCGGCGGTTCTTGTTCCGACCGCAGTAGGTGTCGGTCGTGGCATGGCAGTTCGGGCAGAGAAGGCGGACGTTGTCCGGGCGGTTGTCGGACCAGTCGCCGTTGATGTGGTCGACCTCCAGGGCCATCGGCTTGCCGTGCCACACGGGGCCGGTGCCGCAGCCCGAGCACTCATCGGGAAGTCCCGTTTCGAGCAGCGCTTGGCGGATCCGAATGCCCGGCAGTCGTTTGGCGTCCGCGGGCCGCTGAACGAGTACCTGCTCCGTCCGCAGGCGCCGCCCGGAGCGTTGGCCCCGGTTGTGCGCCTGGCCCGTGAAGTGCGAGGTGTCGATTCCGAAGGCCTTGATGCGTCGTCCGACGTGCTGCTGCGTCCCTCCCGACGAGCGCTGGCCGAGGTGGCGGACAACCCCGGCGATGCTGTGGCATGCGGCGACCGCCTCCTCCAGCAGCTCCTTCGTGTAGACGGCGCCCCTCGCCCGGAAGTGGGAGGTGTCCACGCCGTGGAAGTTGAGCCGGCTCCGCAGGTACCGCCGGTTGTACGTCTCGGGCTCCTTGCCCAGCGCGTTCAGCATCTCGTCGATCGACGAGACCCCCGCCGCGGTCGTGGCGAGGAGTTCGCGGGTGTATCTGATCTGCATGTGTGTGCCCCCTGTGGGTTCCTGTGTTCGGTACCCGTCCCCCAATGTGGGAACGATCGGGCGGGGTGGGGGTCACGGGGGAGTTCAACGGCCTATTGGTACAGACCTATTGACCGGGATGGTCCAGACCACATAGCTTCGGCGCACTCTGTGGTTCGGCGGCCGGGCGGTTGACGGTGCGTCGGCCGCGGTGTGTCCGACCCTCCCCCACTTGCGTGCCCCGACACCCCTCCCGGGCGCGCCGACACTCTCTCCTGGAGGACCGAGTGTTGAACCGAACCCTGACGGCGCAGCGTCCCCCTGCCGTCGGTACCCGCCGGGCCTCCGGCAGGCGGGTTGCGGCGGCCGCCACGGCGGCCGCCGGCCTGGCCGGCCTGTTGCTGGCGACGCTGGGTGCGTCGCCCTCGCAGGCGGCCGCCGACAACCAGTCCTGCCGTCCCGACGGCATGTACACCACCCCGGGTGTGGACGTCCCGTACTGCGACGTCTACGACACCGCGGGCCGCGAGAAGATGGGCGCCGACCACCAGCGCCGGATCATCGGCTACTTCACGGGCTGGCGGACCGGGCAGGACGGCACGCCGGCCTACCTGGTGAACAACGTCCCGTGGGACAAGGTCACCCACCTCAACTACGCCTTCGGGCACGTCGGCAGCGACAACAAGCTGTCGGTGGGCGCGGATTCGCCGACCAACGCGGCGACCGGGACGACCTTCCCGGGCGTGGCGGGTGCGGAGATGGATCCGAGCCTGCCGTACAAGGGCCACTTCAACCTGCTGACGAAGTTCAAGAAGCAGTACCCGAACGTGAAGACGCTGATCTCGGTGGGCGGTTGGGCCGAGACGGGCGGCTACTTCGGGGACGACGGCAAGCGCGTCGCCTCGGGCGGCTTCTACTCCATGACGGTGAACGCGGACGGTTCGGTCAACCAGGCCGGCATCAACACGTTCGCGGACTCGGCGGTCGACTTCGTGAAGAAGTACGGCTTCAACGGCGTCGACGTCGACTACGAGTACCCGACGTCGATGAAGGACGCGGGCAACCCGCTGGACGCGACGATCTCGAACGCGAAGCGCGGTTCGCTGGTCAAGGGTTACGCGGCGCTGATGAAGACGCTGCGCGAGAGGCTCGACCGGGCGGGTGCGACGGACGGCAAGTACTACATGCTGTCGGTGGCGGCGCCGTCGTCCGGCTACCTGCTGCGCGGCATGGAGACGTTCCAGGTGACGCAGTACCTGGACTACGTGAACATCATGTCGTACGACCTGCACGGTGCCTGGAACAAGTACGTGGGGCCGAACGCCTCGCTGTACGACGACGGCAAGGACGCCGAGCTGGCGGCGGCGAACGTGTACGGCACCTCGCAGTACGGCGGCATCGGCTACCTGAACACCGACTGGGCGTACCACTACTTCCGCGGGGCGATGACGGCCGGCCGGATCAACATCGGCCTGCCGTACTACACCCGCGGGTTCAAGAACGTCACGGGCGGCACCAACGGCCTGTGGGGCACGGCGTCGACGTCGACCTGTCCGGCGGGCTCGGGCCTGACGGCGTGCGGTGACGGTGCGGTCGGCATCGACAACCTGTGGCACGACCTGGACGACAACGGCAAGGAGGCCCCGGCGGGCTCCAACCCGATGTGGCACGCGAAGAACCTGGAGAAGGGCATCGTCCCGGACTACCTCTCCGAGTACGGGCTGACCGACACCGCGCTGCAGGGTTCCTACACCCGCAACTACAGCTCCCAGCTGGTGGCGCCGTGGCTGTGGAACGACAGCAAGAAGGTGTTCCTGTCCACCGAGGACGAGGAGTCGGTGGCGGCGAAGGCCGACTACGTGGTGAACCAGGGCGCCGGCGGCGCGATGATCTGGGAGCTCGCGGGCGACTACAGGTGGGACGCCACGGCGAACGGCGGCAAGGGCGAGTACGTGCAGGGCTCGACGCTGACCTCGCTGATGTACGACAAGTTCAAGGCGGCCTCGCCGTACGGTGCGACGCGTTCGACGATCGCGCTGCCGCAGCAGACCCTGCCGATCGACGTGTCGTTCACCAACTTCGCGCTGGGTGACTCGAACTACCCGATCAACCCGAAGATCCACATCGTGAACAACTCGACGCTGACCCTGCCGGGCGGCACCGAGTTCCAGTTCGACTACGCCGACTCGGCGCCGGGCAACGCCAAGGACCAGTCGGGCTTCGGCCTGACGGTGATCCGGCAGGACCACACGGCGGCGAACAACGTGGGCGGTCTGAAGGGCGTGTACAACCGCGTGTCGGTGAAGCTGCCGAGCTGGCAGTCGCTGGCGCCGGGCGCGTCGATCGACATGGACTTCGTCTACTACCTGCCGGTCTCGACCCCGGCGAACTGGACGGTCAACGTCGGCGGCACGCTGTACGGCCTGACCGGTGACCTGACCCGCGGCAGCACCGGCGCGACCTCGTCGCCGAGCGCCTCGGCCTCCGGTTCGTCCTCGGCGAGCCCGTCGTCCTCGGCGAGCGCCTCGCCGAGCGGCTCCGCGAGCAGCTCGCCGAGCACCTCGGCCAGCCCGACCGGCGGCACCTGCACGGTGCCGAGCTGGAACGCGGCGACCGTCTACGCGACCACCACCACGGTGTCCTGGAAGGGCCACAAGTACAGCAACAAGTGGTGGACCCAGGGCGAGGACCCCTCGACCACCGGCCAGTGGGGGGTGTGGAGCGACCTCGGTCCGTGCTGACCGGTCCGAGGTGAACGGCGGCGGTGGCGGTCGACCCGGTCGGGGGGTCGGCCGCCACCGCTCCGTTTCCCGCCCCCGGTCGGGCGCCGTGCGGGGCGGCTACTGCTCCAGGTCGGCCCGCATGGAGGCGAACAGCTTGGCGGCCGAGGCCGGCGAGGACTGCGGGAAGAGCGCGACGGCGGCGGTCGAGGAGTCGGCCCAGCCGCACAGGGCGTCGGCGCCGTACGGCAGGCACTCCAGGCTGCCGCCGAACGGGCCGGGGGCGTAGGGGGTGCCGGTGCCCGGGGTGCCGGTGGAGCCGTTGCCGGCGGCGTAGTCGATCAGGCCGCGCCAGAGGTGCTCGCGGCGCTTGCCGGTGTCCTCGGGGACGTTGTCGACGCCGACGAAGAGGATCCGCCGGCCGGAGGTCTGGCCGGCCCGGTCGTAGTTCTCCACCACGAGGTTCATGCCGTCGCGCATCTCGCCCGGGTCGACGGGGACGTCGCTGATCGTGCCGTCGCCGCTGGACTTGGTGAGGCCGGCGGCGTGCTGGGTGGAGATCACGGTGCGCTTGCCGCCCGAGGGCTTGCCGCTGGCCTTGGCGGTGGCGGAGGTGGCGGCGGGCGCGGGGCTGCTCGGTGCGGCGGTGGTCGCGGCGGCGGTGGGGGTGGGGGCCGGTGCGGCGTCGGTGCCGGGGCCGGCCTCGGGGTCGCAGGCGGTGAGGGCGAGTGCGGCGACCAGGGTGCCGGCGGCGAGGAGGGTGCGGGCGGTGCGTGGTCCGATGCTCGGCACGGTGTCTCCCGGGTGGGTGGAGGGCTCGGGCTGCTCGGCCCGACGCCCGCCGACGCTAGTGGCGCGGGGTGCGCGCCCGCCGGGTCTTGTCCTTCCCACGACCGCTTCGGAACCGGACGGTGACAAGGTGACGGGCCGTCGACCCCCGGGAACGCCGCGGCGGGCACCGGGTCTCCCGGTGCCCG
>NZ_JBEYFP010000097.1:0-14984 GCF_040634455.1 Kitasatospora sp. NPDC007106 | reverse complement strand
GGCGGAGGGCCCGCGGACGCGGGGCACCGGCAGCGCTGGTGCGACCGCCAGCTGCGCCAGATGCGGGTGCGCGGCGGATCCGCACCGGTTGCCACGGACGAGTTCAACCGGATCAGGGTGGAGGTCGCGCGCCGGTTCGCCGCCATCGACGGCTACTTCGAGGAGCGGGTGCGGGGGCTGCACCGGCAGGTCGCCGAGGTGCTCACCCGTCACACCGGCCGACTGCTCGCGCCGCCGGCCGCCGCGGAGAGCGGTGCGGCCGCCGACGGTCCGGCCGGGCCCGGACCGGAGACGGCGGAGGGTGCCGCCGTGCTGCTGCGGCTGCGGGAGATGTTCGACGACGGCTACGAGCCGTGCCCCGGCCTGTCCTCGGCCGTCGCGGACCTGATGGAACTGCGGCTGGACTACCGCACCCAGCTCCATCCGAGGATCCGCGCCCAGCTCGACGGGCTGAGCCTGGACGTCCTCGACCCGTCGAGCGGGCGGATGCGTTCGCAGATCGCCGTGGAGGTCAGCGCGGCCGGCGCCGACGAACTCTACGAGTTCATCACCACCCGTGCCGAGCAGGCGGCCTACCGCACCCGCACGGCGCTGCTGCGCGACTCGGTGATCCCGGCCCTGGTGCTGTACGCGGCCGTGGAGCAGTTCGAGGACGCCTTGATCCGCTCGGGTGCCTCCGCACGCGAGTTCCGCCGGTTCGCCCGGACGTACCGCAACGAACTGTGGCCCGGTCGCTACGAGGGCCTCAACAGCGAGCACGCGCGGTTCGCCGCGGTGACCCGCGGGTGCCGCGAGGTCGAGGCCGCGCTGCGCGGCCAGCCCGTGCACGGCGGGACGGACCGTACGGCGGCAGAGAAGACGAAGGAGACCAGATGGTGACGGCGGCCACCGAAGCCGATGACACGCCGGTGTTCAGGATCGGCATGCTGGGGCCCAGCCGGGTCGGCAAGACCTCGCTGGTCGTCTCCATGCTCACCGACGGCGAACGGCTGCTGGGCGGCACCCCGGTGGTCCTGCGGGCGGCCGACGAACGGACCAAGCGGCTGCTGCGACTGCGTCGGCAGGAGCTCGACGGCGGCCTGCTCGCCCGGAAGTTCGACTCGGCGGTGATGCCGGGCAGTCTCGACCTGACGTACTTCAACCTGGAGATGAGGGCGGGTCAGGCCGCGGAGGGCATCCGGTTCTCGCTGCTGGACTTCCCGGGCGGCTGGCTCAGCGAACAGGAGGGGCGCAGCGCGGAGGAGGTGCGGAACTGGGACGAGTGCCAGTCCTTCCTGGCGGAGTGCAACGTCCTGGTCGTCCCGGTGGACGCGACCGTGCTGATGGAGGCGGACCAGCCGCAGCACTGGCGGTCGGTGCCGGCCGTGCTGGAGACCCTCGCCGTCCAGGAGATGGCCGAGCTGTGGGCGGGCAACCGCAACCTGGCGCCGGAGGAGCCGGCGCTCGTGGTGCTCGCGCCGGTGAAGTGCGAGTCGTACTTCGCGGACAACGGCGGTCTGCGGGACGACTCCCAGCTGCTGAGGGAGCGTGTGCTCCAGGTGTACGACCGGGTCATCGAGCTGGTGCGGTTGAACGCGCCGCACGCCCAGATCCGCTATTGCCCGGTGGACACCCTGGGCTGCGTCGAACTGGTGAAGGTGCACTGGCAGACGGATCCGGACGAGCCCGGTACGCATCGGCCGACCGGCACCTTCGCGATCCGGGACCGGGGCCGGATCTCGATCGTCGGGGCGGAGGACATCCTGGGTGCCGTCTGCGGGCTGCTGGCGGGTGCCCGTCGGCGGGTGACGGCGGGGGAGGCCGACCGTCACGTGGGCCGGGCGCGGTACGCGGAGCAGCGCGGGCAGGAGCTGAAGCGCGGCTTCTTCCGGCACGTCCGGAACTGGATGAACGGCAGCATCCGGGCGAACGATCTGGAGCGTGCCGGGCAGTTGGCGAAGGCGCAGGAACTGCGCAACCAGGCCGAGCAGTTGGCGCGGGCGGTGGACATGCTCGCCGATCGGAAGCCGAGCGGACGGAGCAAGGCGCTGTGAGCGAGGAGCCGACACCCGCAGTGGCGGCCGGGGAGTCGCCGGGGCGGCCGGAGCCGGTGGTGCGCGGGTACGTGATGTCGCGTGGCTATCCACGGCAGGCGGACTACCGTTTCCTGGGTGCCGCGCCGGACCCGGGCTGGTGGACCCGGCACCGCTCCCACACCGACGTCAACTATCCGACGCTGTTGGTGGAGGCGCGCGGCGGGCGGTGGCGGGCCTATCTGAGCGGCATTCCGTCGCAGCGGCGGGACGAGGTCAGTACCCCGATCCGGTTCACCCTCGCGCTGGAGGGCGCCACGGCGTCGGGTGGGGCCGACGGGGTGGTGCGGTTGGTGGCCCGGTGGCTGGACGGTCATGCCGACGGTTCCGGGCGGGCCGTGCTGGGTGAGCGCATGGACGGTCTGTTCCCGGACGACGCGGAGGTGGTGGATCTCCGCCGGCGGCACGACGTGGAGGCGGTCGGCGTCGTCCAGGACCGGATGGAGCGCCTGTTGACCTCGTTGGAGGCGCCGGGCGGCCCTGAGCCGACGGAGTGGGCGGACCGCTCCTGGATCGCGAGTGCGGCCGACGGGCCGGGCGCCGCCGCGTTCGTCGAGCGGGTTCGTGCCCTGCTCGCCGGGGAGCAGGACGGGGACGCGCTGGTGCTGAACCTGGTGGAGCAGGCCGAGGAGGCACCGCCGGTGGCGGCGGGCGAGAGCCTGGCCGTGCTCACGGCCACCGGTGGCCCCGACCGTCCACGGGCGCTGCCCGCCGCGATCCCGGGGCAGTCGGGTGACCAGGGCCCAAAAGCGCCGGGCCGGACCACGCCGGCCTCCCCGGTGGACGTCCGGAGGGCACTGCCCCTCGTTCTGGCGGCGCTGCTGCTGGTGCTGTTGATCCTCTGGTGTGCGACACGGTGATGCAGTGGTGGAAGACCGTGACCGGCCTGGCCGAGCGGGACTCCTGCGACGGGCGGCTGGTCCTGCGGCTCCACGGCGAACCGCTGGTCGAGTTCGGTGCCACGTGGACGGCGGACGGCCGGAGCCCGCATTTCCGCGGACGGCTGACCACCGCGGACGGCACCGACGTGGGCCGGACGGTCGTGCGGAAGATGACGCTGAAGGACATGCCCAGGTGGGCCCTGCAGACGATGACCGGGGCGCTGGCGTTCGACGAGGCCGAGTTCCGGGCGGAACTGCCACAGTGCGACGCGGTGCTCGTGTGCAGGGTCCTGACCCAGGACGCGCCGGACGCGGCAGGACATACCAAGATCCTCGTGGACGGGGGCGCGACGAACGTCATCGTGCTCTCGCTGGCCGTGCCGCTGCCGCCGCCCCCGGGGACGGGCCTTCCGGGCGGCGCATGGTGGTGACCGGGGCCGGCGGTCGGCGGGCTTGGGTCGCTGGCCCGGCGCCGTCCGGGACGGCCACACCGGGGCGGTGGCCTGCGACCACTACCACCGCTTTCCCGAGGACGTCGCCCTGATGCGCGGCCTCGGCCTGGACGGGTACCGGTTCTCCCTCGCCTGGCCGCGGATCCGGCCCGCCGGCGAGGGGGCGGTCAACCCGGCCGGCCTCGACTTCTACGACCGTCTGGTCGACGCCCTGCTCCGCTAGCGGGCGGGCACTGTCCGCAGGGCCGGTGTCCGGCTTCAGAATTTGTCCGGTACTTCAGGGCCAGGATCAGGTAGATGACGAGAGCGGCAGCAACCAGGACACCGGCGGGGGTGTCGGCACTCATGTGCCACTCCTCACAGGTGTCAGGGCCTGCGTCGGAGCAGGCGAAGGGGGTCCGGGGACGGGCGCATCCCAGGCCGTGGGCGGATGCAGAGGAAGCCGTGCCGGGAGGCTATTCCCACTCGTCGGGCGGCCGGTCCGATCCTGACGGCTCTTTGATCCCGGGAGCCTCTGTCTTGACGGATCGTTGACAGGAAGCTGGTCACCTCGTGGCACCACGGCCATACCCGCCGGGACGACCGAGACATCAGCAAGCCTGCCGGCCGACGATGCTCGGCCGATGCATCGAGTCAATTGCCCGAAGCCCACCTCGGCGATCATTGGGACGTGCAACGCCCGGCGAACCCCGGGAGGCCGGGCCGGCTGATCTTCCAGGCGTCTTCGACGGGTGCGTCGTAACGGGTAGGTTTGCTTGCCGTTGAGGGCGCCCGGCGCCGTGGCTTGGGAAAGCGGTGTGGGGAATGGTTGCACGGGCCGTGGTGGACTGCGCGCTGTACGAGGGCGGGCTTCGCCTGCCGGAGCAGGTGGACCTGTCGGAGGTGCTGCAGCGGATAGGTGAGAAGGACGGCCGGTTCGTGTGGATCGGCCTCTACCAGCCCACCGAGGAGCAGTTCGCCGAGATCGCCGCGGCGTTCGACCTGCATCCGTTGGCGGTGGAGGACGCGGTCCGCGCCCATCAGCGTCCGAAACTCGAACGCTACGGTGACACGCTGTTCCTGGTACTGAAGACGATCACCTATGTCGAGCACGACAAGGTGACGGCGACCAGCGAGATCGTCGACACCGGCGAGATCATGGTGTTCGCGGGCCCCGGTTTCGCGATCGTGGTCCGCCACGGCAGCGCTCCGCCGCTGGCAGCCGTGCGCCGGGACCTGGAGGCCGTGCCCGAGCTGATGGCGTTGGGCCCGGTTGCTGTGCTGCACGCGGTGGCCGACCACGTCGTCGACCGCTACCTGGAGGTCGCCGACGCCTTCGAGCGGGACGTGGAGGAGCTGGAGACGGCGGTGTTCTCGCACGAGCGCACCGACGACGCGGGCCGGATCTACCAGCTGAAGCGCGAACTGCTGGAGTTCAAGCGGGCGGTGGTGCCGTTGGGCGTGCCGCTCCAGCGGCTGGCCGACGGTACGCTGCCGCAGGTGCCGGCCGCGATTGCCACCTATCTGCGGGACGCCGCGGACCACCACACGCAGGCGAAGGAACGGATCCTGGCCTTCGACGAGCTGATCTCCAGCATCCTGGACGCCAGCATGGCGCGGCTGTCGATGCAGCAGAACACGGACATGCGAAGGATCAGTGCCTGGGCGGCGCTGGCGGCCGTGCCGACGATGGCGGCGGGTGTGTACGGCATGAACTTCGACGACATGCCGGAGCTGCGTTGGACGTTCGGTTACCCGGCGGTGCTGGTGCTCACCGCCACGGTCTGTGTGTTCATCTTCCGGGCGTTCCGCCGCAACGACTGGCTGTGAGCCGGTGCCGGCCGTCAGGCCCGGCACCGGGAGGTTCACCGGTCGAGGTGGATCCATGCGGCGATGAACGCGACCCAGGCGAACAGGGCCGAGAAGGTCAGCAGCGGGGCGAGGCGGCGCATGGCGGTTTCCTCCCCGAGGTGCGCACGGTGAACGGGACGGGTCAGGCGAGCCCGAACCATCCGAGGACGGTCTGGGCGAGCAGGATGGTGGACATGGCGGCCACGCCGACGACCACGGCGGTGGCCGCGACGCGGTAGCGGCGGCCGTTGGCGGCCTCGCCGAGGACGGAGCGGCGGTTGGTGAGGACGAGGAGGTAGACCAGCACGATCGGGCTGATCAGGCCCTGGAGGACCTGGGTGCCGATCAGGAGCCGGATGACGTCAACGGGGGTGAGGGCGACGATCGCGCCGAGGGCGATCTGGGCGGTGAACAGGCCGAGGAAGAGCGGGGCGTCGCGGAAGCTCCGGGACACCGAGCGTTCGACGCCGGCAGCCTCACCGATGGCGTAGCTCGCGGACAGCGGGACGACTGCTCCGGCCAGCGCGGAGGCGCCGATCAGGCCGAAGGCGAAGAGCAGCTCGGCGCTGTGCCCGGCCACAGGCTTGAGGGCCTCGGCGGCCTGGGCGGCGGACTCCAGCGGACCGCTGCCGCCGATGGCTGAGGCGGTGGCGATGATGATCGTCAGGCTGATCAGGCAGGCGAACACCGCGCCGAGGACGGCGTCCGCACGGATGAGCTTGTAGTCGGCGGGCTTGGCGCCGCGGTCGACCACGCCGGCGGCGGCGTAGAACTGCATGTACGGGCTGACGGTGGTGCCGATCAGGGCGACGGCGAGCAGGACGAAGTCCTTGCTCGGATCGATGTGCGGGACGGCCAGGTGCTCCCCGACCTGCCCCCAGTCGGGGTGGCCGAGGACCATGGCCACGGGGTAGGCGAAGAACGCCAGCGACATGACGAGGAAGATCCGCTCGGCCCACTTGTAGCTACCGAAGAGCACCAGGGACCAGAGCAGTACGGCCGCGGGCGGAATCACTGCCCACTTCGGGACGCCGAGGAGTTCGAAGGCGGCACCGATCCCGGCGAACTCGCTGACGACCAGTCCGGTGTTGGCCAGCAGCAGGCAGAACACCGCGAGTGCGGTGAGGCGCAGGCTGAACTGTTCGCGGATCAGCGCGCCAAGGCCCTTGCCGGTGTAGGCGCCGAGCCGCACGGCCATCTCCTGGACCATGACCAGGGCGACGGTGACCAGCACCATGAAGAACAGCGTGCCGTAGGTGAACTGGGCGCCGGCGCTGGCGTAGGTGGCGATGCCGGCGGCGTCGTTGCCTGCGTTCGCGGCGACCAGCCCCGGTCCGGCGACCATGGCGACGGCCGCGATGCGGCGCCAGCCCCGACGGCGGGCGGCGGGTGCGGCCGGTGCCGGGACCACAGCGGCGGGGGTGGGCGCGGTGGGGGTGGTGAGGTCGCGGGTCACGTGAGGAACCTCCGGAAGTGCAGGCGGCCGCGCTCCGGGAGCAGGGCGTCGAGGATGTCGTCGGCGAGGATCCGCCCCAGCGGGCGGCCTGCGTCGTCGACCACCAGAAGGGAGCTGGCGCGTGCGGCGACCAGTTGGTCGGCGGCCTCGGACAGGCGGGAGTCCGGGCGCACGGTGACCGGCGGCGCGAACTGGGCCAGCCACTCCACCAGGTCCCCGACGAGTGCGGTGTCCTCGGCCACCGCCAGGTCGAACAGCGGAAGGTCACCGGTCACCCGGCCCTCCGAGTCCAGGACGGCGACCGCGTCGATCTCGGTGCGGTGCTCGGCCTGCGCGGCGAGCTCTGCCCGTACTTGGGCGATCGTCTGCTCCGGGCGGGCGGTCACCAGCACGGTGGTCATCGCGCCGCCGGCGGTGCCCTCGCGGTGGGTCAGCAGGGCGCGCAGCTCGGCCGCCTCGTCGGCGGGCATACGGGTCAGTAGTGCTTCGCGCTCGCCGGGTTCGAGGTCGCGCAGGGCGTCGGCGGCCTCGTCCGGCTCCATCTCGTCGACCAGCCGTGCGGCGTGCTCCGGTGCCGCCTCGCGGAGCAGGTTCTCCAGCTCGGCGGGTTCCATCTCCTCCAGCGCGTCTGCGGCGTGCTCCGGCTCCAGCCAGCCCAGCAGCTGCTGCCGCTCGTGTCGGCCGAGGTCCTCCAGGATGTCGGCGAGGTCGGCCGGGCGCAGCCGGTGCAGCGCGGAGCGGGACGCGCGCAGCCGCACCTCGGCCGGCCCGTGGGTGGCCTGTTCGCCGAACGGGGCAACCGACTGCCAGTCCAGGACGCGGTCGGGGGTGGGGCGGACCTGCCAGCGGCGCGGGCCGAGGCGGCGCAGCAGCGTGGGCAGGGAGACGTCGACCCCGACCAGGACGGTGCGGTCGGCCAGCGGCGCCAGGTACAGGTCGGCGGCGCGGGTGACCTGGACGCCGTCGACGTCGACGAGCTGGTGGTCCATCACGTCGCGGGCGAGCAGCACCTCGCCGGGGCGCCGGACGTAGTCGCGCAGGTCGACGCGCGAGGTGCGCAGAAGTACGTGCCCGGCGCCGACGGTGTCGACCGCGCTCGCGGCGAGGAAGGCGCGGCGCCGTCCGATGCGGATGATCAGGCCGGTGACCGGCGGGTAGGGATCGGGCCCGTAGAGGCGGGCGACCACGTCGACGACCCGGCCCACCTCCTCCCCTGACTGGTTGGCGACCTGACCGCCAATCAGCCCGGCAAGGGACACCAGCGAGGCGCGGACGCTGCGGGTCGCGGTGCCGCGGCGCGCTACATCGGCCCTGCGGTCGCGCAGCCGGGCCGTGGTGGTCATGAGCAGAGTGGTGGAAGCCACGGGGAACACCTCCTTGCCCCGGTCGAGACGAGGCATCGGGCGGCCCGGGCCACACCACCAGGTCCTCCGGCCGGCGGTGGCACGCCCGGACGCACGGCGGCGACCCCGCCGGATGTTCGGGCGTGGGACACCGCTGTGAACGGGTGGTCAGAGGAAAAGAGGCTGCCGCGGGTCGCTGAAGGACGGCGAGGACAACACGGTGAAGGGCCGACTATGGCCCGGACTACTGTCCATCTCGCCTCCTCCCGATCCCGGCCACGACTCGATGTCGTGACGGCGCGGCAAGGGGAAAGCCGGGAACGACCCGGCACACCCCAACTCGTCAGAGCTTTGGCACTCCACGGCGTGTCCCCGGCGGTGCGGGGAAGCCACTTGGGGTCACCCCTTAGGTCGGGGAGACCTGTCCTGATCCGGAGCGTCTCTCGACGGGTGGGATCAGTGGCCTGTGTCCGTGAAGACGCCTCACCGAACGAGGTGTCTGTTCAAACCTGCGTAAGCATAGGTCCCCGTCGACCTGGAGGCCCAATCCTTGACCGGGTCTTGACCGGGTCCTGCCTAGCCGGAGCCAGCCGCGCGCCGGATCGTATCCCGCACCTCCCGTGCGTACTCCTCGCCGCGATCTCAGGCACCGTGACCGTCATCGCGGTGGGTGGCTGGAGCCGGACTCCCGAGCCGTCCTGACCGCCCCTGGCCACAGAGGGTGTTCAGTTGGCCAATCCGCCCGCGTATCGGTCAGCCACAGCCAGTCCGGCGAGTGCAGGCCCCGGCCGGCGCTGGTGCGCTTCAACACGTCCGACTAACATGAGGTGACCTCATGTTCTTGTGTGTCGTCCGTTGCCGCCATGATGCAGGGAGTCAGGCTGTGCCGAACCGACTCGACCTCCCGTCCGACTTCCGCTGGGGAGCCTCCACCGCCGCGTACCAGATCGAGGGCGCGGTGGACGAGGACGGCCGCGGGCCGTCCGTCTGGGACGTGTTCGCCGCCCGGCCCGGCGCCGTCCGCGACGGCCACACCGGCGCGGTGGCCTGCGACCACTACCACCGCTATCCCGAGGACGTCGCCCTGATGCGGGGCCTCGGCCTGGACGGGTACCGCTTCTCGATCGCCTGGCCGCGGATCCGGCCCACCGGCGCGGGTGAGACCAACCCGGCCGGCCTCGACTTCTACGACCGCCTGGTCGACGCCCTCCTGGCCGCCGGCATCACCCCGCTGCCCACCCTCTTCCACTGGGACCTCCCGCAGGCCCTGGAAGAGGAGGGCGGCTGGCTGAACCGCGACACCGCCCACCGCTTCGCCGAGTACACCTCGGTGGTCGTGGACCGGCTCGGCGACCGGGTGCCCGCCTGGATCACCCTCAACGAGCCGTTCGTGCACATGGTCTACGGCTACGCCCTCGGCATCCACGCCCCCGGCCGCGCCCTGATGCTCGACGCCCTGCCCGCCGCCCACCACCAGCTGCTCGGCCACGGACTGGCCGCCGCGGTGCTGCGCGAACGCGGCCTGCAGGTGATGATCGCCAACAACCTCACCCCCGTCCGGCCGGCCACCGAGGACCCTGCCGACCTGACCGCCGCCACCGCCTACGACGCCCTGCACAACCGGCTGTTCACCGACCCCCTGCTGCTCGGGCAGTACCCCGACCTGTCGGCCTTCGGCCTCGACGAGGACCTCGGCGGCACCGTCCGCCCCGGCGACCTGAAGCTGATCGCCGGCCCCGGCCTCGACGGCCTCGGCGTCAACTACTACAACCCCACCCGGATCGCCGCCCCCACCGACCCCGGCCTCCCCTTCTCCGAGGCCCCGATCGACGGCGTCCCCCGCACCGCCTTCGGCTGGCCGGTCGTCCCCGACGGCCTGCGTGAACTCCTCGTGGGTCTGCGCGACCGCTACGGCACCGCCCTCCCGCCCGTCACCGTCACCGAGAATGGCTGCTCCGTCGCCGACGAACCCGCCCCCGACGGCACCGTCGACGACCCCGACCGGATCTCCTACCTCGCCGGCCACCTCGATGCCCTCGCTGCCGCGATCGCCCAAGGCGTCGACGTCCGCGGCTACTTCACCTGGTCGCTGCTCGACAACTACGAATGGGCCGAGGGCTACCACCAGCGCTTCGGCCTCGTCCACGTCGACTTCGAGACGCAGAAGCGCACCCCGAAGGCCTCGTACGCCTGGTACCGCGACCTGATCGCGGCCCACCGGGCCGGTCGCCTACGGTAGTCGGCCTCCGGTCGCTGTGGAACGGATGGCAGCTTGGCAACAGCCGAGAGGCCGTCCGGACGGCGCGGCCTGCAGCAGCTGCGTCCCCGACACCGCGCAAGGGACGGGGTGTTCAACAAGTCCAGAGGCCACCGCCAATTGGTTCCGGCTGCCCACGCCCACCTCGCAGGGAGGCCGCGTCGGCTGTCCGGCGCGTGTGCGCTTCCGGCACGGCGCCGTTACCGGCGGCGAACTCGCTTGCCGCGATGTGCCGTGAGCCGCCACGATCAGCGGATGTTCGAACTGCTGCCGGGGATCGGAGTCCTTCTGCCGGACGGTGTGGGAACGCTCCGCTTCGGAATGGACGGTGCCGCCACGCGGAGGACCTTGGCCGGCCTCGGCCAGGTCCGGAGCCCGGGGGGCCTCGATGCGACGTGGATCTTCACCGTCCAGTGGGGCGATCTCGAGCTGACCGCCTGCGCGAGGGGTGACCGGCACGACCCGAAACCCGGCGACCTGCTGATGGCGTACGTCGTGCTGAGCCGGGCCGGGCACCCGCGACGGCCGATTCCCGGCCGGGGCGTGGTCGGACGTGGTGCGCCGGGGCCCGCGTGGCGCGGTCCGGCCGCCGTCCCCGTCGTACTCGACGGCATCGACCTGTTCGGCTACCCGGCGGCCGAGCTGCTGGAGGCGCTCGGAGACGACCGATACCCGGAGCTTCACTTCCAGACCGCCGTGCCGGGCGGCTATCTCCCCGGGGTCTCGTTCCAGGCCGAACCACCGCCCGGGGCCGGCGTGCACACTGCGGCCGGCACCGGCGCGCCGGACCTCGCCTGCTACGAGGACATGTGGACCACCGGGCGGCACGACTGGCAGCTCGAGCGGACGAGCAGCGGCTACCGGATCGTCATGAGGGGCGACCCGCCGATGGACCTGCTGATGTGCCACGACGCGCTGGCGGATCAGATCGCCGCCAACATGCTCGCGGCCGGTGTCGAGGTTGTGGCCGGGCATCCGGCCTCGTAGGGCGGGCCGAACACGAAGTGGTGGACGAGCAGCCGCGAGCGCCCGCCGAAGAGGTCCGCGAGCGACGTGGTGCCGTCCGCGGTCCCGAAGCGGTAGTCCTTCTCGACCGGCACCCATCGCGGTGTACGGTCACCCGCAGTGACAGTCGCCCGCAGCGACAGCCGACAGTGCCTGCCACCGGCCAACCGGCCACCCGTCCAGTCATGCATCCACCGTACGGGCGCGGCGGCGGGCCGGAGCAGAGCTTCCCGTCCACGCCGGGCAGCCGGGCCGGCTCGCGGATGTGCTCGATCGTGTCGGCGGGGGCAGTACGGGTCACCGAGCGCGGACTCCACCACGGCCCGCTGCGTCTCGTCCGCTGCGGCGAGCAGGGCGCTCACGGCGCAGCTGCGGCGGCCCGCGCGGAGGTCGGCGGCGGTGGACCTGCCGGTGGCGTCGTCGTCGTCGAACAGGTCGAGGTGGTCGTCGCGGAGCCGGCCGCCGATGCCGACCAGGGGCGGGCGGATCGGCTGCAGGTTCGGCACCGGGCGGGCCGACGGGGGAGTGGTCGGGGGCTCTGTCCCCCGTGAGAGCTACGTGCAGGTGTCCTCTGTGAGGTGACGATTCCCCATCGCCGTTTCCCTAGCGTTCAGTTCAGCCGCGGCGCCTCGGTCGCGGAGCGGGCAACGAACCGGAAACGGAATCGAAGAAGGAGTCGTCATGAAACTGGTGTGGCAGATCCTGGCCGTGGTCCTGGCCTGTGCGGTCGGCGGTCAAGGTGCCACCGCGGTGCAGGACGACCCGTGGCTCTCGCTCCTCTGGGGCGGTTTGACGGTCGTGCTCGCGGTGCTCGTCTACCGGTGGGTCGTGGGGCGTACCGAGCGGCGCCCGGTCACGGAACTGGCCCGCGAGGGAGCCTCCGGATCGCTCCTGCGGGGTCTGGTGGTCGGGGTCGTGATGTTCGGAGCCGTCATCGCGAACATCTACGTCCTCGGGGACTACACGGTCCACGGCTTCGGCTCGCCGACCGGGGCGATCGGGCTGGTCGGCTTCATGGCGGGCGCCGCCGTCACGGAGGAACTGATGTTCCGCGGCCTGCTCTTCCGGCTCGTGGAGCGCGGCCTCGGAACGTACATCGCGCTGGCCCTGTCCGGCACCGTGTTCGGTGCGTCCCACCTGCTCAACAAGGACGCCACCCTGCTGGGCGGCGTCGCCATCGCCATCGAAGCGGGCGGCATGCTCGCCGCGGCGTACGCCGCCACCCGCTCCCTGTGGCTGCCGATCGGCCTGCACTTCGGCTGGAACTTCGCGGAGTCCGGCATCTTCGGCACCGAGGTCTCGGGCAACGGCGACACGCACGGACTGCTGGACGCCTCGACGTCGGGGGCCGAGCTGATCACCGGCGGCGAGTTCGGCCCGGAGGCCAGCGTGTACGCGACGCTGTTCGGCGCGCTGCTCACGGTCGTCTTCCTGTGGCTGGCCCGTCGGCGCGGCCACATCGTCCCCCGCCGGCGCGCCGAGCGCGTCGACGCCCTCGCTACACTCGCCCGGTGATGAGCCTTCAGAGCGCCGGTCAGGTGTGGCGCCGGCTCGACGTCACCCTCCGCGACCTCCCTCTCGGGGCGCTGTTCCTGGTCGCGTCGTTCCTGCCGGGACTGCGCGGCCACGGAACGCAGGTCGGGGACCTGCCGACCCGCCCCTTCGACGCGCTGGCCGTCGTGGCCCTCGCGCTCGAATGCCTCTCCCTCGTGGTGCGCCGGCGGTGGCCGGTCGTCTGTCTCGCGCTGGTGGCGAGCGGCTTCGCCCTCGACCAGTTGTGCGGCTACCACTCGGCCGCCGGGACCACCCTGCCCGTCGCGCTGATCAGTGCCGGCTGCCATCTGGAGCAGCGCCGGCGCACCACCGTGGTCCTTCTGTCCGTGGCGTACGTGCCCCTGGCGATCGCGCTCGCCCGGCTCGGTTCGGGCGGCGAGACGGCGACGGAGTTCGTGACGTTCTACCTGACGCTCGCCCTGGCCTGGGGAGCCGGGGCGTGGCTGCGTTCCACACGGGCCGCGGAGGCCGCACGCCGCGAGCGCGTGGCTGCCGAGACCCGTACTGCCGAACGCATCCGCATCGCCAGCGAGTTGCACGACGTGGTGACCCACCACGTGACCGCGATGGTCGTCCAGGCCGAAGCCGCCCGCTACCTGACCGCCGCACCCGAGCGGCTGGAGCAGTCCCTGACCGCCGTCAGCGACACCGGCCGCAGCGCCCTCACCGACCTGCGTCACCTGCTGGACCTGCTCAACCCCGGTCACGGCACCGACCACGGCACCGACCACGGCACCGACCACGGCACCGGTCACGGCGTCGGACCGGCGGAGCCCACGCAGGCCAGGACACCGGCCGTCGGCAGGGTCCTCACGCTCGTCGAGCAGACCCGCCGGGCCGGACAGCCCGTGGACTTCACCGAGCGGGGCACACCGCCGGCATCGACCGGCAGCGCCGACCTCGTTGCCTACCGGGTGGTGCAGGAAGCACTGACCAACGCCCTCAAGTACGCTCACGGCAGCCGCACTTCCGTGCAGGTTCAGCGCGGCGAGAGGGAGATCACCGTGGAGGTCAGCACGGACGGAACCGGCTCACGCGCCACCGCCGTCGCCGCCGGCAGCGGACGGGGCCTGGCGGGCCTGCGCGAGCGCGTCGACGTTCTGGGCGGCGACTTCAGCGCCGGCTGCGGCCCGGACGGCGGCTTCACCGTCCGGGCGCGCATCCCCGCCGACGGCACCTCGTGAGCGCACCGATCCGGGTCCTGGTCTGCGACGACCAGATGCTGGTCCGCACCGGCCTGGTCACCATCATCGGTGCCCAGCCCGACATGGAGGTGGCGGGCGAGTGCGGAGACGGACGGACCGGGGTCGACCTCGCCCGCAAGGTACGACCCGACGTCGTCGTGATGGACATCCGCATGCCGGTCCTCGACGGCCTCGAAGCCACCCGCCTGCTGGCCGGCGTCGGAGTGCCCCACCCCGTCAAGGTCCTCGTGGTGACCACGTTCAACCTGGACGAGTACGTCTACGAGGCACTGCGCGTCGGCGCCTGCGGCTTCCTCCTCAAGGACGCCCCTCCGGACCGGCTGCTCCACGGCATCCGGACCGTGGCCACCGGCGCGGCCCTCCTCGACCCCGACGTGACACGCCGCCTCGTCGGGCGCTACGCCGCCCGCATCCGCCCCGCCGAGAAGACCCACCGGGACATCCCGCTCACCCCTCGCGAACTGGAGGTTCTCCGCCTCATCGCCGACGGCCTCTCCAACAGCGAGATCGCCGCAGCCCTCGTCATCAGTCATGAGACCGTCAAGACCTTCGTCTCCCGCATCCTCACCAAACTCCAACTCCGCGACCGGGTCCAGGCCGTCATCTATGCCTACCGCCACGGCCTGGTCACCTGACCGGGCATCCCGTCCCCGCACCCCGTCCCCGGTCCGGAGGCGAGGTTCCGCTGTACGAGGGCCGGAACCCGCTCGCGGCACGTGGCCCTGCCCGCCCCGGTGAGCACCGTCGGCCTCGTTTCCGGCCGTACCGCCGCCACCTGGACGGAGCCACCCGCGGCTGCCGTGGCCGGGTGGGCCGCCGTGCTCCCGTGAGGTCCCACCCGTTCGCCGGGCTCGTGCCGGCTCGGGCCTTCCCGTCGACGTCCGGCCGGCGCCACTGCCGAGCGGCCCGGCGCGGGGCCACCGGGTGCC
>NZ_JBEYFP010000096.1:0-15283 GCF_040634455.1 Kitasatospora sp. NPDC007106 | reverse complement strand
CGAGACTGGGTGCACCTGCACGGCTCCGCGGGACGTCCCCCGGCCGCGCGGTCCGCTCTCCCGACGGAACCGTGGCACCGCGTCGATCGTCACGCGGTGCCCGACCGCTCCGGGGCCGGACCGGCCGCGGAGCCCGAGCCATGCTACCCAGACCCGGGGATCCGACGGTGCGTCGGGGATCGGTGCGGCCGCGGCCGGCGTTCCGGAGGAGGGTCGGCCCGGACCGCCGTCAGCGGCGGTCGGCCGTCCGCGGGTCGGGGAGCCGGTCGCGGCTGATGCCGTCCGGCGTCGGCCCGAGCAGCAGCTCCGGGGCCACGGGCCGGTGGTCGGCCTCGGCAGCGGCCCGCGGCACCACCGGCGGGTCCGTCCTGGGCAGCAGGCGGGGCCGCCCGTCGAAGAGGCGCTGCAGGCGGGCCGAGAGCGGGCGCTCCGCGAACCGGTGGACGCTCCACGACAGCAGCAGCAGGACGGCCAGGCAGATCAGGAGCAGCGGCTCGGGTCGGACGTGCAGGTCGCGGCCGTAGCGGATGAGGGCCCAGCCGATCTCCTGGTGGAGCAGGTAGAGCGGGTAGGTGAGCGCGCCCGCCACCGTCAGCCACTTCCAGCGGACCCACCCGAACTTCCCGGTGGCGACGGCCAGCATGGTGAGGAACGCCACACCGGAGATGACCGCCATGACCGGCCACGACAGGGGGTGGCCGACCTCCCACTCGTAGCCGCCCACGGTGATGTGGAGCCGGTTCTGCGCGAGCAGCCAGGAGAACCCGACCACGCCGAGCAGCAGGGGGCTCACCCCGAAGCGGTAGATCAGGTACATCGCGACACCGGCGACGAAGTACGGCGCGTCCTGCGGCATGAACACCACGTCCATGAGCTTGCTGCCGGTGGACGGTGTGATGACGGCGAGGATCGTCCAGATGCCACAGAAGGCGAGGACCCTGCGGTAGGTGAGCCCGAGGACGGCGACCACGGCGAAGAGCAGGTAGAAGCGGAGCTCGATCCAGAGCGTCCAGTAGACGCCGTCGACCTCGGTGACGCCCAGCGGGCGCTCCAGCATCGTGAGATTGGTGAGGATCTCGCTGATGCTCAGCGGGTGCCGGTCGGAGCGGACGGTGGAGGCGTGGTTCACCACCAGCGCGGTGAGCAGGATGCCGACCCAGTAGGCCGGGTAGAGGCGCACCACCCGCGAGACGAAGTACTGCCGCGGCGTCTTGCCCCAGCAGGACATGCAGATGACGAATCCGCTGATCAGGAAGAAGAGCTGGACGCCCATCCAGCCGTAGGCACCGAAGCGGTGCAGACCGGGCATCAGGTGCCGCGGGGTGCTGCCCCACACCTCGGGGTGGCGGTCCACGCCCGTCCAGTGGAAGAGCACCACGCCGAGCGCGGCTATCAGCCGCAGCGCGTCGATGACGTAGAGCCGCTGCCGGCGCACGGGGCCCGGCGCGGCGGGGACGGGGGTCACGGCAGGACGGCGCAGCCGGACGGGAAGGGTGACGAACGGCATGACGGAGCTCTCATGTCGTGGATCAGCACGCCGCGGGGGCCGGCGCGCCGCAATTCCTGCTGGGGACATGGCAGAAATCGGTGCGACTATACATAAGTCCCTTAATCGGACATAGCACGCCAGGTGAGAGCGGGGTGACCCCGTGATGAGAGCCGGGTGAGAAGTCGGCCGCGGCCGAGCAGACCCCGCGGTCCACGGCGGGACCCCCGCCGGTCACCGGCGCACGGCACGCCGGCGGTGGTTCGGTCACAAAGCTCCCGGGAGCTTCCGCACCGCGGCCTACAGGGTCACGGACGGGACCCTGCCGGCCGTGGCCCTCCACAACCGGGCGCAGGACAGGAGGGCGGCGACCAGCAGCACCAGGTTGCGGGCCACCAGGACGGCCGTGATCAGCGCGTCGCCGCGCACCGCCTCCTCGAAGAAGAGCGGGAACTCCACGGTGGTCAGGGCGGTGGCGAGCACCACGAGGTACACGACGGGCTTCTGCGTGGTGGCCCGCCGGGTCAGGCAGACGGCTCCGACGGCCAGCAGCCAGACGAAGTACTGAGGGCTGATCACCCTGCTGGTCACGGTGAACACGAGAACCGCGGCGAGGGCGGCGTCGGCGGGGGTCGAGACGGTGAAGACCCTGGCCCTGAGCCGCCACACCAGGAGCCAGCAGAAGCCCAGCACGCTGAGGAGCACGAGCACCGCGGCGATCGTGTCGACGTGCGGGCCGACGAACTCCATCGATCCGTAGCGGTACTCGATGTGGCCCGGGTAGCCGAAGAACCGCCAGACCAGCAGGACCGTGCCGCCCAACGACTCGAACTCCACGCCGCGACCGCCCTGGGCGTCGAGGAAGGCGAAGGCGCCGTCGAACAGGAAGCACATCACACCGGTCAACGCGACGGCCGAGGCGACGAAGCCCGTCACCGCGGGGCCGAGGCTCCGGCCGCGGGGGGCACCGAAGACGGCGAAGGCCGGCCAGACCTTGACCAGTGCTCCGACGGCCGCCAGACCCCCGCCCAGCCACGGCATCCGTCGAAGGGCCAGCAGCGCCGCCACGGCGAACGCGGCGACGACGACGTCGTACCTCGCGTAGGGGACGAACGTCAGCAGCGGCAGACCCATGATCCACAGCCACGGGCCGGCCGTGCTGCGGTCCTCGCCGTCGGAGGCCCGCAGCAGTGCGGCCGTGACGGCGAGATCGGCCGCCAGGACCACCACGACGAAGGCCGGAACGTAGGCCAGCCCCGGCACGAGTTCGGGTGCGAGGACCACTGCGGCCGCACCGGGCGGGTACTGCCAGGTGACGTCCCCGACCGGGAAGGAGCCGTTCAGCAGCCCTTCGGCCCATTTCTGGAAGTACTGGTGGACCTCGCCGGTGACGTTCTCGCGCCGCGAGAACACCGTCGTGATCATGATCATGCGCGTGCAGGCCCAGTACCCGAGGGCGGCGCCCGTCCGCGGCGACCACCACCGCCGGAATAAGCCGGCCTGCTGCGCCCGTGTCTCCGTCCGCCGGTCGGGAGCGTCGATGAAGGTGTCGGACATCACGCTCCGTGGACGGATCGCAGTGCGGCACTCGGAATCCGTCCGAGCAGCTCCTGAGCCGCCCCATTATGGCCTGTTGCCACCCTCCCCCCGGCCCACCGGCCGGCGGACGGCGTGGCTCCGGCGGACGGCCACGGGCCGCAGGACCGACAGGGGGGTGACCCGGTGCGACCGCCCGCCGGAACGACCGGGCGGACGCACCTGCATCCGCCTCAGACCAGCCGGCGGGCCGTCGCCCAGCGGGTCAGCTCGTGCCGGTTGCTGAGCTGGAGCTTGCGCAGCACCGCGGAGACGTGGCTCTCCACCGTCTTCACCGAGATGAACAGCTGCTTGGCGATCTCCTTGTAGGCGTAGCCGCGGGCGATCAGCCGCAGCACCTCCCGCTCGCGCTGGGTGAGCCGGTCGAGGTCCTCGTCGACCGGCGGGGTGTCGGTGGCCGCGAAGGCGTCCAGCACGAAGCCGGCGAGCCGCGGGGAGAACACCGCGTCGCCGTCGGCGATCCGGAAGATCGCGTTGACCAGGTCGGTGCCGGTGATCGTCTTGGTGACGTAGCCGCGGGCGCCGCCACGGATGACGCCGATGACGTCCTCGGCCGCGTCCGAGACGGAGAGCGCGAGGAAGCGCACCCCGCCCTGCTCGCCCATCAGCGGCGCCGAGCGGCGCAGCACCTCGACCCCGCCGCCGCCGGGCAGGTGGACGTCGAGCAGCACGACGTCCGGCCGGGTCTCGGCGACCACCCGCACCGCCGACTCGACATCGTCGGCCTCGCCGACCACGTCGATCCCGGTCGTCTCGGTGCGGCCGATCTCGGCACGCACCCCGGTGCGGAACATCCGGTGGTCGTCCACCAGGACGACCCGCGCGACGCGCTCCGGCGCGCTTCCCCCTGCGTCAGTCATCTGCCCTCTCCATCTCCAGCTCGACCTCCGTGCCGCCGCCGGCCGCCGGCCGCACCCGTGCGGTGCCGCCGTTGCGCCGCATCCGGCCGACGATCGACTCCCGCACGCCCATCCGGTCCTCGGGCACCGCCTCGGGGTCGAAGCCGGGGCCGTGGTCGCGCACGAACACCGACACCGTCCTCCCCTCCACCTCGGCGTACACCTGGACCGGTCCCCCGCCACCGTACTTGGCCGCGTTGACCATCGCCTCCCTCGCGGCCTGCATCTGCGCCGCGATCCGCTCGTCCATCGGGCAGTCGCCGACGCAGACCAGCTCGACCGGGACGCCGTGCCGGTCCTCGACCTCGGCGACGACGGCCCGGACGTGCTCGGCGAGGGTGTCCGGCGCGGCCTCCGCGACGGCCTCCGGGCGGTAGAGCCACAGCCGCAGCTCGCGCTCCTGGGCGCGGGCCAGGCGCAGCACCTCCTTCGGGTCCTCGGCGCGGCGCTGGATCAGGGTGAGGGTGTGCAGCACGGAGTCGTGCACGTGGGCGGCGATCTCGGCGCGCTCCTGGGCGCGGATGCGGGCGGTGCGCTCGGCGCCGAGGTCCTGCCACATCCGCAGCGCGTACGGGCCGACCAGCACCAGCATGCCGGCGAGCACCGCGAGCGAGGCCTCGACGATCGAGGCCAGGGTCGAGCCGCTGCCCTGCAGCACCAGGAAGCCGACGATGCCGGCGACCACCAGCAGCACGCCGGCGGCGACCCGGACGAACGCGCTGCGCCGCTTCGACCCCTCCTCCAGGCCGAACCAGCGCTGCCAGCGGGAGTCGTCGGCCTGCCGCCAGACCAGGGCGACGCCGACGCCGATGGTGAGCAGCGGCCAGACGTACGGCTTGGCGGTCTGGATGTGCAGTGCGTTGAGCAGGGCGATGACGCCGACGACCAGCATCAGCAGGGCGATCAGCTGGCCGAGGCCGCCACCGGTGCGGCCGGCCGTGCCGGGGGCCGCCGTGCCCGGGGCGCCGGCGGCGGGGGCGTCGGCGGGCAGGCCGTGGAAGGTGCGCTGGAGCAGGTCGCGCAGCCGGCCGAGGCCGCGCCGTCCGCCCTTGACCGGTCCGCCGGAGGGGCGGGTGCCGGCGCCGACGCGGACGAAGGCGCCGTCCACGTAGGCCCACTGCGTGGGTGCGCCGGGGGCGGGTTCGCCGATGCCGATCGGCACCACGAACCAGAAGGCCGCGTACAGCAGCGCGCCGATGCCCTGGGCGAAGAAGAGGAGCACGAAGGCGCCGCGGACCCAGCTGACGGGAAGCCCGAGGTGGACGGCCAGGCCGTGCGCGACGCCGCCGAGCATCCGTCCGTGCGGGCTGCGGTAGAGCCTGCGGTACGGCTCCACCGGGCCGCCGGGGGCGGTCGGTGCCTCGGGTTCGGGCTGTTGGGTCTCGCTGCCGGGTGCTGCCACGCCACAGACGGTCTCATGTCAAGCGGTACTGGTGCATCAGGGTCGGCCCCGGAAGTCACTCAGGGACAGATCAGGGTCCGTCCGGGGCCGCAGGCGGTTGGGCGGGGGCCCGGCAGCCACCAGGATGGTGCCATGACCGACGAGCAGAGCACGGCCGGGAGGGCCGGCGGCAGCGCCGAAGCCGCGCCCGAGGACGTCCCGCAGGCGGCCCAGCGCCCGCCGCTGGCCCGCAGCGGGCAGCACCGGGTGGTGGCCGGCGTGTGCGGCGGGCTCGGCCGCCACCTGGACATCGACCCGGTGGTGTTCCGGGTGGTGGTCGCGGTGCTGTGCCTGTCGGGCGGCCTCGGCCTGTTCCTGTACGGGCTGGCGTGGCTGATCGTGCCGCGCGAGCCGGTCGACGGCCGGCCGGGCCGCACCGAACTGCAGCGGGTGCTGACCGGCCGGGTGGACGGGCAGTCCATCGGTGCGGTGCTGCTGACGGTGATCGGCACGGGGGTCTTCTTCTCGTCCATGGGTGACGGGGGTCAGCTCTTCCCGTTGCTGCTGCTCGGCGGCCTGGTGTTCCTGGCGGTCCGCTACGACCCGGAGCGCCGCCGCCGGGCGCACGGCAAGGCGGCGCCGGCCGGGCCGGACGGCCCCTACGACCGGCTGGAGGAGCCGGTCGAGCAGCTGGACTGGAAGACCTGGCAGCACCGGGTCCACCAGGACTTCCGCACGGAGTGGCGGGCTCGCAAGGCGGAGATGCACGAGCGGCTGCGGGCCGCCCGCGAGGAGTCCGCGGCGCAGCACGCCGCGGACCGCGCGGCGGGCCGGGTGCCGCAGGACACGCCGCCGCCCGGGCCGAGCGGCTACCTGTGGGACCCGCGGCACCCGGAGCGCAATCCGTACGGCTCGCACACCCCGCCGGGGGTGCCGGCGCAGGCGTGGTGGAAGCGGACGGACCTGCCGGAGGGCGATCCGCTGCGCAAGTCGGGGCCGTCGGCGTCCCCGGCGGGCGCCGACGCGCCGGTGCCGCCGGCGGTGCCGCGGCCGACCGGGGTGGTCCGGCACGGCGGCTCGGGTCTCGGCGGGGTCGGGGTGCTGCTGGCGCTCGGCGCGGGGGCGCTGGCCTGGTGGCTGACCGACCGACAGGGGCAGCCGGTGCACATCGCGACGGTGCTGGCGGCGGCGCTGCTGGCGATCGGCCTGGTGATGCTGGTCGGCGCCCGGTACGGGCGGGCCCGCGGGCTGGCCGTACCGGCGCTGCTGCTGACGCTGGTGCTGGCCGCGGCGGGCGGGTCGAACGCGGCGCTGCACGCCGGGGTGGGCGACCGCCTGTGGGCGCCGGCGACGGCGGCGGGCCTGCAGGAGCACTACGACCTGGGGGCGGGCGACGCGACCCTGGACCTGACCGGGCTGGACCCGGCGGGCGCCGCCCTGACGAGTTCGGTGCGGCTCGGCGCGGGTGACCTGAAGGTGCTGCTGCCGAAGGACGTGGACGTCGAGCTGACCGTGCACAACCTGGCCGGCGACATCCGGCTGCCGAACGGGGAGCACCTCTCCGGCACCAACAACAATCACACGTACACGCTGCACCCGCCGGCCGGAACGGTCTCGCGCGGGTCGCTCGACCTCACGCTGACGGTCGGGCTCGGAGACATCAAGGTGGTCCAGTCATGAGGAAGCACCGGCTCGACCCGTTCTCGCTGATCTCGGGGGTGCTGTTCACCGTGGTCGCCGCGGTGTACCTGGTGGCCTCGCTGAACGACCGCACGGTCAACGGACGGATCGTCATCCCCCTGACCCTGATCGGCCTGGGGACGGCGGGGCTGGCCGGGGCGGTGGCCGCGGTCGCCCGCCGCGGGCGGGGCGGCGAGCTGCCGCAGCCGCCCGAGGAGCGCTGACGGCGCTCCCCGGGCCCCGGCGGCCGGCCCTCAGCTCTGCCGGCCGCCGAGCTCCAGATCGCCGCCGTTCCTGGTGACGGTGTACTTCGGCAGCGGCTTGGTGGCCGGACCGTTGACCACCGCGCCGGTCTTCGCGTCGAAGCGGGAGCCGTGGCAGGGGCAGTACATCTTCCCGTCGCGTGGTGCGTCGACGGTGCAGCCGGAGTGGGTGCAGATCGCGGAGAAGCCGCAGTACTGGCCGGCGGAGGGCTGCACGATGTAGATCGCGTCGCCGGTGGCCGGGTCCTTGACCTGGGCCGAGCCGCCGACCGGGACGCTGGCGGCGGCCACGGTGACCTTGTCGCCGGTCGCGGGCGCGGGGTTGGTGGACCCGGGGGCCGGGTCGCCCTGGGTGCCCGCCGCGCCGGAGGCGGCCGGGGTGGCGACGGTCTTGCGGTCGCGGCCGAAGGTGGCGGTGAGCGAGCCGGAGAGCAGCCCGGCGCCGCCGAGGGCGACCGCGGCGATCCCTCCGTCGAGCAGGGACCGCCGGCGGACGGCGCCCTCGGACAGGCCGCGCAGCCGGTCGCGTTCGGCGCGGCGGGCGAGGTAGCCGTCGATCGAGAGGTAGGGGGTGCCCGCCAGCACCAGCGGCGTCCAGGCCATCAGGTAGGCGAGGTCGTTGCCGAGGTAGTACGGCGAGACGTTCCAGCTGACGGTGAGGAAGAGGGTCAGGTTGATCGCGGCGCCGCCGGCCGCGGCGAGCCGGCCCCAGAGCCCGAAGAGCGTGCCGAGGCCGACGGCGAGCTCGCCGAAGGCGATCAGCAGGGCGAAGAAGGTCGGCGCGTGCAGCGCCGGTCCGAGGGCCCAGCCGATCGGGCTGCCGTCCTTGGCGGCCTGGGTCTGCGAGACGAAGGAGGCGGCGTCCCCGGCCCCGGCCAGGTAGTGGGAGTCGGAGAGCTTGTCGAAGGCCGCGTAGACGAAGGTGACGCCGAGGAAGAGCCGCAGCGGCAGGGTCGCGTACTGGGTGGCGGTGCGCTTCCACGCCTCGCGCCGGGAGGGGGTGTGTCCGTCGTGCGCCCCGGTCATGCCGTCGCCCTTCCCTCACGGCCTGTCAACTGCTGACAGGTCCGGTCCGATTCTGCCCGTTGCTGTGCGTGTTCTGTTGCAGGTCCGGCAGCGCACACGGCCGCGCCGCCACTTCCTGGTACGGAAGCGGCGGCGCGGTTGTTCAATCGGCCGTGCGATCGGCCGGCGGGATCACTCCCACTCGATGGTGCCCGGCGGCTTGCTGGTGACGTCCAGCACCACGCGGTTCACGTCGCGGACCTCGTTGGTGATCCGGGTGGAGATCTTCGCCAGCACGTCGTAGGGCAGGCGCGACCAGTCGGCCGTCATGGCGTCCTCGGAGGAGACCGGACGCAGCACGATCGGGTGGCCGTAGGTGCGGCCGTCGCCCTGGACGCCGACCGAGCGGACGTCGGCCAGCAGCACCACCGGGCACTGCCAGATCTGGTTGTCCAGGCCGGCCGCGGTGAGCTCCTCGCGGGCGATGGCGTCGGCCTCGCGGAGCAGGTCCAGGCGCTCCTCGGTGACCTCGCCGACGATCCGGATGCCGAGGCCCGGGCCGGGGAAGGGCTGGCGCTGGACGATCTCCTCGGGCAGGCCGAGCTCCTGGCCGACCATCCGGACCTCGTCCTTGAACAGCTTGCGCAGCGGCTCCACCAGCTGGAACTGGAGGTCCTCCGGCAGGCCGCCGACGTTGTGGTGCGACTTGATGTTGGCGGTGCCGGTGCCGCCGCCGGACTCCACCACGTCCGGGTACAGGGTGCCCTGGACGAGGAACTCCACCGACTCGCCGTGCTCGCCGGCCTCGGCGACGATCTCCGCCTGCGCCTGCTCGAAGACCCGGATGAACTCCCGGCCGATGATCTTGCGCTTCTGCTCCGGGTCGCTGACGCCGGCCAGCGCGGTCAGGAAGCGCTCCTTGGCGTCGACGACCTTCAGCTGGACGCCGGTGGCGGCCACGAAGTCCTTCTCGACCTGCTCGGTCTCGCCCTTGCGCATCAGGCCGTGGTCGACGTAGACGCAGGTCAGCCGGTCGCCGATGGCCTTGTTGACCAGGGCGGCGGCGACCGCGGAGTCCACGCCGCCGGACAGGCCGCAGATGGCGCGCTTGTCGCCGACCTGCTCGCGGATCAGCGCGACCTGCTCGTCGACCACGTTGTGGGTCGTCCAGGTCGGCGCGATGCCGGCGCCGCGGTAGAGGAAGTGCTCCAGGATCTGCTGGCCGTGGTCGGAGTGCAGCACCTCGGGGTGGTACTGGACGCCGTACAGCTTGAGGTCGTCGTTCTCGAAGGCGGCGACCGGGACCACGTCGGTGGAGGCGGTCACGGTGAAGCCCTCGGGCGCGGCGGAGCAGGCGTCGCCGTGCGACATCCACACCGAGTGCTGCGCCGGGACGCCCTCGAACAGGGTCGAGCCGCTGCGGCTGACGGTCAGCGGGGTGCGGCCGTACTCGCGGGCGCCGGTGTTGTCGACGGTGCCGCCGAGCGTGATCGCCATCAGCTGGAAGCCGTAGCACATGCCGAAGACCGGCACGCCGGCCTCGAAGAGCGCCCGGTCGAGCCGGGGCGCGCCCTCCTCGTAGACCGACGACGGCCCGCCGGAGAGGATGATCGCCTTCGGGTTCTTGGCGAGCATCTCGGCGACCGGCATGGTGCTCGGCACGATCTCGCTGTAGACCCGGGCCTCACGCACCCGACGGGCGATGAGCTGGGCGTACTGGGCACCGAAGTCGACGACCAGGACGGTGTCGTTCTCGGTTGCGGACTGGTCCGGGGAAGCAGAGGACACGGACGGCCTTCCGGCGGGTGTGGGGAGGGTCTGCACCCGAGTCTACCGGGGCGGGTCGAACGCTCGGACCGCCCGGCCGTCCCGGGGCGGGCGCGGGCGGCCTGCGGACCGTTCACCCGCTTGCCGGGCCTCCGGGCCGTGACCGCCGGCGGCGGCGGATCGTTGCACCGCTTGACCGCGGCGACCGCGCCGGGCCCACCAGGTCCGGGCGGTCACGACGGTCGGCAGGACCACGCGTGGATCCGAATCCGGTCCACCCCCGCGCGTGGCGGGCGGACGCCCGCCGTGGGACCGCGCGGGGGTGCGGCGACCGGGCAGCAGGGGACAGCGACCCCGGCCGCGACCGGACGGACCGTAGGGGCGGGGAGGCCGGCGCCGGCCTCCCCGCCCCCCGGCCGTACCGCACACCCGGGCACCGCGCCCACGGGCCCGTTCCACTCCTCGGCCGCCCCCGTCCCACCCTTCGGCCGCCCCGCGCACTCCCCCGTGCGCCCCTGCTTGCAACTACTACGCTGAGTAGTCGACACCGGCGGCCGTGCCCCCGGCCGACCGGAGCCGCACCGTCCCCGCAGAGCCGTGAACGGAGGGATCACCACCGGGAAACGGACTGTGCCGAACTGCGCCGAATCGGTTGCACAGGACGGCTTCCGTCCATCACGATGCTGGTTGTGGGGGTTGGCCGACCGCCCCGTGGGGGCGGCGCGGACCGGCGGCGCGGAGCGTCCGCGGGCCGGTGGCGACAACGGTTATCACCTCACGCTCCGTGAGGGCCGACCCGGCCCGTGCACGCGACGGGGCCCGGACACCCACGGGCGACCCGCCGCCCCGAACCATTCCGAACGACGGCGCACTTCCCCCGGTGCCGTCACCCCAGCACCCGGCGCTGCCCTGACGCCGCGTGCTGAACGACAAAGGGCCCCGTTCCCCCGCGGGGCCCTTTGCCCTGTCCGCCGCCGGCACGCACCCGCCGTCGGCGGGCTCAGTCCTGCGGCTCGCGGGCGGGCACCACCGGCACGGGCAGCAGCGGCAGCCGCAGGGCGCCGAAGGCCCCGGCGGGCACCGTCGGCTGCTTCGGCTCGACCGCGGCGATCCGCCGGTAGCCCTCGCCCTGCGCGGGCCGCGGGTCCGCCTCGCCCTTGTTCGGCCACAGCGACATCGCCCGCTCGGCCTGCGCGGTGATCGTCAGCGACGGGTTGACGCCCAGGTTGGCGGAGACGGCGGCGCCGTCCACCACGTGGATGCCCGGGTGCCCGTACAGCCGGTGGTAGGGGTCGATGACGCCGTGCTCGGCGTCCTCGCCGATCGGGCAGCCGCCGAGGAAGTGCGCCGTCATCGGCATCCGCATCAGCTCGCCCACGTTGGTGCCGGCGAAGCCGTTGATCTCGTCGGCGAGGATCCGCGCGGCCTCCTCGCCCTCGGGGATGTGCTCCGGGTTGGGCGCGCCGTGGCCCTGCTGCGCGGTGAGCAGGCCCCGGCCGATCCCCTTCGGCTTGCGGAAGGTGGTCAGCGAGTTGTCCAGCGACTGCATGACCAGGCCGATGATCGTCCGCTCCGACCAGCGGTACTTGGAGACGTTCCGGGCCGACAGCACCGGGTGGCGCACCGTGGTGGCCAGGTACGAGAGCAGGTTGGAGCGGCGGTGCGGGAACTGCAGGATGGTCATCAGGCCCATCGCGTTCGAGCCCTTGCCGTACCGGACCGGCTCGATGTGGGTGTTGTCGTTCGGGTGGATCGAGGACGTGATCGCCACGCCGCGGCTGAAGTCCGCCCGGGGCGCACCGGTCTTGCGCCGGTAGCGGCGGTTGTCGGTGAGCGCGCCGACCAGCGACTCCGAGTTGGTGCGGGTGAGGAAGCCCAGCTTGGCGGAGATCCTCGGCAGGGCGCCCTCGTCGCGCATGGTGTGCAGCAGCGTCTGGGTGCCGTAGGTGCCGGCCGCGACGACCACCTGGCGGGCCCTCAGCACCGTGCGCGGGCCCTTGCGGCGCCGGTCGGTGGGCACCGTGGTGACGGCGTAGCCGCCGTCCGCCTCCTCGGCGAGGCCGACCACGGTGGTCAGCGGCCGCACCTCGGCCCCGGCCTGCTCGGCCAGGTAGAGGTAGTTCTCGATGAGCATGTTCTTGGCGCCGTGCCGGCAGCCGGTCATGCACTCGCCGCACTCGGTGCAGGCGCGGCGGGCCGGGCCCGCGCCGCCGAAGTACGGGTCGGGGACCTCGCTGCCGGGCGCGCCCTTCGCCGTGCCGTCGGCGTCCTTGCCGTCGCCGAAGAACACGCCGACCGGGGCCAGGTGGAAGGTGTCGCCGACGCCCATCCGCTCGGCGGTGGCCTTCAGGTGGGTGTCGGCGGCGGTCACCGTCGGGTTGAGCCGCACGCCGAGCATCCGCTGCGCCTGGTCGTAGTACGGGGCGAGCTCCTCCTGCCAGTCGGTGATGCCGCCCCACTGGCGGTCCTCGAAGAAGGCCTTCGGCGGCACGTACAGGGTGTTGGCGTAGTTGAGCGAGCCGCCGCCGACGCCCGCGCCGGCCAGCACCAGCACGTTGCTCAGCAGGTGGATGCGCTGGATGCCGTACAGGCCGAGGGCGGGCGCCCACAGGTAGTTGCGCAGGTCCCAGGAGTTCTTCGGCAGGCTGTCGGCCGACCAGCGGCGGCCGGCCTCCAGGACGGCGACCCGGTAGCCCTTCTCGGTGAGGCGCAGGGCGGAGACCGAGCCGCCGAAGCCCGAGCCGATCACCACCACGTCGTAATCGAATCCGCCGTTGTCCGCCATGGTGCCGCTGCTCCTTCGGGGGTGGGGGTGGCCGCGGGGGCGACCGGGTGCGGGCCTACCGGAAGCCGAGGGCCTTCATCGCCCGGAGTCCGGTGGTCAGCAGCGCCGCGAAGCGCTCGTCGTCCAGCCCGTGCGAGGGGCCGATCGGCAGCAGCCGCTGGGTGGCGACGGTCTGCGCCTCGGTGAAGCGCAGGATGCCCTCGGCGCCGTGCCGCCGGCCCAGGCCGGAGTCGCCCATGCCGCCCATCGGGGAGGCGACGGAGCCGTAGGCGGCGGCGTACGCCTCGTTGACGTTGACGGTGCCGGTGTGCAGCCGGGCGGCGACTGCGCGGCCGCGCCGGGAGTCCTTCGTCCACACGCTGGAGTTCAGGCCGTAGGGGGTCGAGTTGGCGATCTCGACGGCCTCGTCCTCGCTGTCGAAGCGGTAGACGGAGACGACCGGGCCGAAGGTCTCCTCGGTGCAGACCGCCATACCGGGGGTGACGCCGTCGAGGACGGTGGGCTCGTAGAACAGCGGGCCGAGGTCGGGGCGGGGGCGGCCGCCGGCCAGCACGGTGGCGCCGGCCTTGACGGCCTCGTCGACGTGCCGGGTGACGGTCTCCAGCTGCCGGTCGGAGACCAGCGAGCCCATGTCAGCGCCGTAGGCGAGGCCGCCGCCGAGGCGCAGCGCCTTCGTCCGGGCGGTGAAGCGGGCGAGGAACTCGTCGGCGACCGAGCGGTGCACCAGCAGCCGCTCGATGGAGATGCACAACTGGCCGGCCGAGGAGAAGCAGGCCCGCACGGCGCCCTCGGCGGCCCGGTCGAGGTCGGCGTCGGCGAGGACGAGCAGGGCGTTCTTGCCGCCGAGTTCGAGGGAGGCGCCGACCAGCCGGCCGGCGGCCTGCTGGGCGACCTGCCGTCCGGTGCGGGTGGAGCCGGTGAAGGAGACGTAGTCGGCGTGCTCGACCACGGCCGGGCCGACCACCGGGCCGTCGCCGACCACGATCTGCCAGACGTCGGCGGGCAGACCGGCCTCGACGAGCAGCTCGCGGGCCCACAGCGCGGTGAGCGCGGTCTGCGTGTCCGGCTTGTTGACCACGGCGTTGCCGGCCGCGAAGGCGGGCAGCGCGTCGCTGACGGACAGCTCCAGCGGGTAGTTCCACGGCGAGATCTGGCCGATCACGCCCTTGGGGCGGCGGCCCTCCAGGGTGTGGGTGAGCACCGGCAGGGCGCCGCCGCGGCGGCGGTCGCGCAGGTAGGAGGCGGCCTTGCGGCCGTAGTGCCGGGCGGCGGAGGCGGCGGCCAGCACCTCCTCGAAGGCGTGCAGGCGGGTCTTGCCGGTCTCGGCCTGGATCAGGTCGAGCACCTCGTCCTGCCGGGCCAGCAGCAGGTCGTGGAAGCGCAGCAGCACGGCGGCGCGGCGGCGGACGGGCAGCGCGGCCCAGGCCTGCTGGGCGCGGCGGGCCCGGCGGTAGGCCTCCTCGACGTCGGCCGGGGTGGACTGCGGCAGGCTCGCCAGCGGCTCGCCGGTGAGCGGGGCCGCGGTGACCACCAGCTCGGCGCCCTCGCCTGCGGTGATGCCGCGGGCGAGCCGTTCGACCAGGGCGGGCGTGACGGCCGAGGCGACCGTGCGGGCGCCGCCCGGGGCCGCGGGGTTGCGTCCGGCCTCGTCGGCGGCCGGGGCCTGTGCGTCTGCCGTGGTGTCCGTCATGCAGCGCAGCCTAGGCGTTCGCGGCCCGGATGTGTACCCGCCGGTAACACCCAATTCCCGTGACCGGGCGGACGCGCCCGGTGACGGTCAGCCCTCCACGGAGAAGTTGTTCAGCACGACGGTGAAGCGGCGCAGCGCGTCCTGCCAGTCCTTCTCGGGGGAGGCCACCAGCACGTCGTAGGAGGTGCCGTCCTCGGTGCGGAACTCCACCTCCTTGAGGTGGCGCCGGCCGGTGCCGTCCAGCGACTGGTAGCTGAACTCCCAGACCGCCGCCTCCTGCCCGTTCACCTTGATCCCGGTGAGGCTCTCCCGGCGGTAGGCCGGACGGTTCTTGGTGATGCTCTCCTCCATCTGCTCGAAGTGCTGGAGCGGAGTGAGCGGCTGACCGACCGTCACGGCGAACTGCAGGTAGTGCACCTTGTTGTCGGGGCTGTAGTAGATCTCGTTGTTGTCGGTGGTGCGCACCCACGCCTTGCCGCCGGCGGCGGCCGGCATCGGGAAGCGGAAGCCGGCCGGGTCCTGCTTCCAGCTGTAGCCGCTGGGCGCGGGGCCGGGGGTGTCGGACGGGCGGGTGGTCGGCACGGTGATCGGCGCCGTGCCGCTGGCGACGGGGTCGGGCTCCTCGCCGCCCCCGGGGTCGGAGTGCGTCTGCAGCACGTACGCGGTGACGGCCGCGGCGGCCAGCAGCAGGGCCAGGCCGGCCAGCAGCAGCGGGCGCAGCCGGCGCGGGC
>NZ_JBEYFP010000095.1:0-15331 GCF_040634455.1 Kitasatospora sp. NPDC007106 | reverse complement strand
TTTCTGTGTTGTCTTCTACGGACCGGCGGGGGGGGGGGGGGGGGGGGGGGGCCGGGGGGGGGGCGGCCGGGTGCCGGGGCGGCCCGTCGGACGCCGTCGGGGGTGCTCACAGGGGTCCTCCGCGTGCTCTCGGGTGGGAGAGGATGGGACGGCCGCCGGATGTGGGAGCGCTCCCGCACGGCCGGGGCAGATGCTAGCCGCGCCCGCACTCAGGCGTAATCCCTTGTGCAGAAGGAGTTTTCGACGGTGTTCGACGATCGGGAGACCGACGCCGGATCCGCCCTGGTGGGAGCGCTCCCGTAGCGGAGTAAAGAAATCCGCCGTCGGCGGGCCCGCAGCGGGGCCCGCCGGGGCGCGCGGTCAGTCCCGGGAGTTGCCGAACAGCAGGCGGTAGGCGATCAGCAGCACCAGGGCGCCGCCGATGGCGGAGACCCAGGTCGCCAGGTCGAAGAACTCCTTGGCCACCGGCCGGTGCAGCACGGTCGAGGAGATCCAGCCGCCGACGAACGAGCCGGCGATGCCGATGAGTGTGGTCACGATGAGGCCGCCCGGGTCGCGCCCGGGCAGCAGGAACTTGGCGATGGCCCCGGCGATCAGGCCGAGGACGATCCAGCTGATGAAACCCATACCTGTCTCCTTGCCCTCCGGGGTCCAACGCCGAACCGCGGTGCCCCGAAGGACGTCCGGCACGTCCCGCCCGGTTCCCGAACACCGCCCGAACACCCGCCCGGGCCGTCCGCCCCCGTGCCGGTGCTGCCCCCGGCCCGCCCCGGCTCCCCACCGTGACCGCCGCCGCCCGCGTGTGGGAGAGTCGGCGGCCCCGGGCCGGACGGGCCCGACACGAGGAGGCGCCGATGACCGCGGGGACACAGGCCGGCCGGGTGCTGGTGGTGGACGACGACGCCGCGATCCGCCGCTCGCTGGAGCGCGGGCTGCGCCTCAGCGGCTTCACCGTGGGCGTGGCCGCGGACGGCGCGGCGGCGCTCGCCCGGGCCGCCGCCGACTCCCCCGACGTGCTGGTGCTGGACGTGTCGATGCCCGGCCTCAGCGGCACCGAGGTCTGCCGGGCGCTGCGGGCCCGCGGCGACGACACCCCCGTGCTGATGCTCTCCGCCCTGGACGAGCTCGCCGACCGGGTCGCCGGCCTGCAGGCCGGCGCCGACGACTACCTGGTGAAGCCGTTCGCCCTGGAGGAGCTGGTGCTGCGGCTGCACGCCCTGCTCCGCCGCCGCCCGGCGCCCCCGTCCGACCTGCTGCGCGCCGGCCCGCTCACCGTCGACCCGGCCACCCGCCAGGTGCACTGGGACGGCGCCGAACTGCACCTCACCCGGCGCGAGTTCGAGCTGCTCGCGCAGCTCGTCCGGAACGCCGGACTGGTGCTCACCCGGGACCAGCTGCTCGACCGGGTCTGGGGCTACGACTTCGACGTGCGCAGCGACGCCGTGGACACCTTCATCAGCTACCTGCGCCGCAAGCTGGAGGACGGCGGCCGGCCGCGGCTGATCCACACCGTCCGCGGTGTGGGCTTCGTGCTGCGGGTGCCCGCCGACGGGGGTGCCCGGTGAAGCTCTCCACCCGGATCGCCCTGTCGGTGACGGTGCTGGTGCCGCTGCTGGTGCTGGCCGCGGGGCTGCTGCTGCTCGGACTCGTCCACCGGGACCTGCTGCGCCAGCAGGACGAGGTGCTGCGGGCCCGGGCGGCCGCGGTGCTGCCCAACGCCCGGACGCTGCTCGCCGCGAGCGCCGCCACCCGGCCGAAGGCGGAGCAGAACCAGCAGCGCAAGGTGCTGGACGGCGCACTGGACTCCGGGGTCAGGCTGGCGGCCGCGGACGGCGCCGTCCGGCTGGCGGTGGGCCCGCAGCCGGTCGAGTCCGTGGTGCTGCCGGCAGCCGGATCCGGGCCGGCGACGGTGCGGGACGGCGGGCGGGCCTGGCGGGTGCTGGCGGTGCCGGTGGACGGCACGGCCCCGGGCACGCTCTGGCTGGTGCAGCCGTCCACGGCGGTCGACCCGCAGGTGAAGGCCGTCCGCCGGCGGGTGCTGCTGGTCGCGGTGCTGGCCGCCCCGGCCGCCGGTCTGCTGGCCTTCGGCCTGGCGGGGCGGGCGACCGCCTCGCTGCGGACGCTGAGCGGCCGGGCCGCCGCGCTCGACCCGCGCACTGGCGCGGGCTCCCTCGACCACCGGCGCAGCGGCGTCACCGAGGTCGACGAACTCGCCGCCGCGTTCTCGCTGCTGCTCGCCCGCTACGACGAGCAGGCGGGCCGGACGGCGCAGGCGCTGGAGACGGCCCGGTCGTTCTCCTCCGCGGCGGCGCACGAGCTGCGCACCCCGCTGACGGCGATGCGGACCAACCTGGACGTGCTGGCCGCCCATCCGGACCTGCCGCCCGCCGACCGGGCGGAGATCGTCGGCGAACTCGCCGAGGACCACGGCCGGTTGGAGGACCTGCTGAACGCGCTGCGGACACTGGCCGGCGGCGACCTGGTGGAGCTGTCGGCGTTCGCCCCGCTCGACCTGGGCGAGCTGGTGGAGGCGGCCGCGGCGGAGGCCGGCCGGCGGCACCCGCAGGCCCGGCTGGAGGTCGAAGCGGCGCCCGGGGTGCGGGTGTTCGGCTGGGAGGCGGGGCTGCGCATCCTGCTGGCCAACCTGATCGGGAACGCCGCGGTGCACGGACGGACGGACGGCGGCCCGGCCCGGATCGCCGTCCGGCTGCGGGCCGGGCGCAGCGGTTCGGCGGTGCTGACGGTCGACGACCGCGGGCCCGGCGTGCCGCCGCAGGAGCGGACGGCGGTCTTCGCCCGCTTCCACCGGCGGCAGGACAGCCCCGGTTCGGGCCTGGGCCTCACCCTGGTGGCGCAGCAGGCGGCGCTGCACCGCGGCACGGTGGCGGTCGCGGAGGGGCCGGACGGCACGGGCTGCCGCTTCGAGGTGCGGCTGCCGCTGCTGCGTCCGGAGGAGCCGACCCTGGTGCTGCCGGCCCGCCGGGACTGGATCACCCGCTGAACGCCGCGGACCCGCACCGGGGCCGGGCTCCGGGCGGTCACAGGGTTTCCACAAGAAGCCGTCCTACGCTCCCCGGCGTCCGATCAACCAGGTATCCGGAGGAGAGACCGACATGCCCATGAACCGCAAGGCCGCCGCGATCGGCGCACTCGCCCTGGCCGGCTCCGTGCTCGCCGGTGCGGCCCCGGCCCAGGCCGCCGAGACCCCGAAGGGCGACGGCGCCAAGGCGATCTGCAAGCGCGTGCCGGCCACCCAGGCCCGCCTCGACAAGGCCCTGAAGCGGCTGAACGGCGATGCCACGGTGGTCGGTTCGGTGGCCCGCCTGGAGAAGCGGGTGGCCGAGGCGAAGTCCGCCGGGCACACCGAGGTGTACACCTACCTGAACGACCGGCTGGACTTCCGCAAGACCCTGGTGCCGACGCTGGAGCTCCGCCAGAAGGACCTGAAGGCCGTCGCCGACTGGTGCGGCAAGCAGGGCTCGTCCTCGGCGGGCTCCAAGTGAGCCGCCGGGCCGGTGCCGCGGTGGCGGCCCTCGCCGCGGCCGCCGCGCTGCTGCTGACGGGCTGCGGTCCGCACCAGGGCGGCGGCGACAAGGCCGCGCAGTCGCAGCAGGACGACGGCCAGACCCAGCAGATGCAGCAGAAGCTGGACGCGGCGGAGAGCGCCGCCGCGCAGGCGGACAGCGACGCCACGCAGAACAACTGACGCACCGCCCGCCGAGCGGCCCGTCCCGGACGATCCGGGGCGGGCCGCTCCGCCGTTGGGGTGCGCCGGGCGGCCGGGTGTGCCTTCCGCCGGGTGGACGCGGCTTGACGCGGCCCTCTCCCGTCGTGAACGATCGGCGCATGAAGCCCGGCACCGCTCTGGTATGCCGCCTGCACGTCGATCTGCGACGCCAGGCGAGCGACATGTGTGCCCGCTGACGGTTCCTCCTCGCCCCGTGCCGTTCTCCGGGGCCGGTACCTGATCCGTCGGGTGCCGTCCGGGACCGTCCGCTCCTGAAGCTCCCCCTCCCCCGGTCGGCGCACCGCTGTGCCCGGGTGCGCCCGCCGCCCTTCCGGTCATCCGAGGACACGTCATGAGCCTGGACTTCGCCGTACCCGTTTCCGCCCCCGACACCGCCGCCACCGGCCCGGACACCACCGGCCCGGAAAGCACCGCCCCCGAGTCCGGCGGCACCGCCCGTCCGCTGTCGCCGAACGCCCTGCGGGCGATCGTCCGCGACCTCGCCGAGCAGCCCGACCGCTGGATCCACCGGGTGCGCCTGGCCACCGGGGACCGCTGGTACGAGCGGATGGTGAGCGCCGAGGACCACGAGGTGTGGCTGATCAGCTGGCTGCCGGGGCAGTCCACCGGGTTCCACGACCACGGCGGTTCGCGCGGCGCGTTCGCGGTGGCGCTGGGTGAACTGGAGGAACTGTCGCTGGGCGGGCCGGAGGACGGGCTGCTGGTGCGGCGGGTCGCGCCGGGGGCGGTGCGGGCGTTCGGCGCCGCGTACCTGCACGACGTGCGCAACACCTCGACCGGGCCGGCCGTGACGATCCACGCGTACTCGCCGCCGCTGAGCGGGATGACGCGTTACGACCTGCGGGCCGGCGGCCTGGTCCGCACCGCGGAGGAGGGACCGGAGCAGTGGTGACGACGGTGGAGGAGCTGGTGGCGCGGGCCCGGGCCGGGGTGCACCGGCCCGGCCCGGCGGAGGCGTTCGCGGCGGCGGCCGAGGGGGCGCTGCTGGTGGACATCCGGCCGGCGGCGCAGCGGGCCCGCGAGGGCGGCATCCCGGGCGCGCTGGTGATCGAACGGAACGTGCTGGAGTGGCGGCTCGACCCGGCGGGCAGTCACCGGATCCCGGAGGCGGTGGACCACGCGGTGCACTGGATCGTGGTCTGCTCCGAGGGCTACGCCTCCAGCCTGGCCGCGGCGAGCCTGCGGGAGCTCGGGCTGCACCGGGCGACCGACCTGGACGGCGGCTACGTCGCCTGGGCGGCGGCCGGTCTGCCCACCCTTTCGGCCGACGGGGGTTTGGCCTGACGGACCCCCGGGGATTCGATCAGGTGTTTGTTTGTCACATCCGCCTCATGCGTGCACACCTCATGCCGCGTCAGAACAGCAGAGCACCCTGGAACCACACGTGATCACTTTCGAGGGCGCCACCAAGCGCCACCCGGACGGCACCGTCGCCGTCGAGGGCCTGGACCTCGACGTCCCGGCCGGCCGAATAACCGTGCTCGTCGGCCCGTCCGGCTGCGGCAAGACCACCCTGCTGCGGATGGTCAACCGCATGGTCGAACCGACCTCCGGCCGGGTGCTGCTGAACGGCGAGGACGTCGCCTCGCTGCCCGCCGCCCGGCTGCGCCGGGGCATCGGCTACGTCATCCAGCAGGCCGGGCTGTTCCCGCACCGCCGGGTGCTGGACAACATCGCGACCGTGCCCCGGCTGCTCGGCCGGGACCGCCGGACGGCCCGGGCCCGCGCCGCCGAACTGCTGGAGCTGGTCGGCCTGCCGCCGGAGACCGCCCGCCGCTACCCCTTCCAGCTCTCCGGCGGACAGCAGCAGCGGGTCGGCGTGGCCCGCGCACTGGCCGCCGATCCGCCGGTGCTGCTGATGGACGAGCCGTTCAGCGCGGTCGACCCGGTCGTCCGGGCCGGCCTGCAGGAGGAACTGCTGCGGCTGCAGTCCGAGTTGAACAAGACCGTGCTGTTCGTGACGCACGACATCGAGGAGGCCGTGCGGCTCGGCGACCAGGTGGTGGTGCTGCGCGAGCACGGCCGGATCGCCCAGTGCGCCGACCCGCACACCCTGCTCACCGCGCCCGCGGACGACGGCGTGGCCGCCTTCCTCGGCCGCGACCGGGGCCTGCGCGGGCTCGGCCTGCGGCCGGCCGCCGCGGTCGCACTGCTGCCCGTCGGCACCGACCTGCACGGCTGGCGGCTGGCGGTGGACGCGGGCGGCCGCCCGACCGCCTGGGAGGGCAACGGCGAACGCCGGCCCGCCCCCGTCTTCGCCCCCGCCGCCGACAGCCTGCGGTCCGCCCTGGACGCCGCGGTGCTCTCCCCCGCCGGCGCCGCCGTCGCCGTGGACGGGTACGGCCGGGCGACCGGCCTGGCCACCCGGGCCGCCGTGCTCGCCGCGCTAGGCCCGGCCGTCCCGGAGCCCGCTGCCGGGGAGCACACGGTCGACGGGCCCACGGTCGAGGAGCCCGCCGGTGGACGGTGAACCGCTCGTCCGCTGGCACTGGATCGGCGACCACCTCGGCTACCTGCGCGACCTCGCGCTGGACCACGCGGTGATCTCGCTCGTCCCGGTGCTGATCGCCCTGCTCGCCGCCGTCCCGCTCGGCCTCCTCTGCGCCCGGCTGCCCCGGCTCTACCAGCCGCTCGCCGCGGTCTTCAACGTGGTGTACGCGCTGCCCGCGATCGCCGTCTTCGTGGTGCTCATCCCGTACACCGGCCTGGCCACCCGGGCCACCGTGATGGTGCCGCTCACCTGCTACGCACTCGCCGTACTGCTGCCCGCCACCGTCGACGGCCTGCGGGCCGTGCCGGAGGACGTCCGGCAGGCGGCCACCGCCCTCGGCTACGGGCCCTGGCACCGCCTCGCCGCCGTCGAACTCCCCGCCTCCGTGCCGTACCTGGTCGCCGGGGTGCGGGTGGCCGCGGTCTCGTCGATCTCGCTCGCCGCGGTGGGCGCCCTGGTCGGCCGCGGCGGCCTGGGCTACCTCTTCGTCGACGGCTTCCAGCGGACCTTCCCGACCCCGATCCTCGCCGGGATCGCGCTGGTCGTGCTGCTCGCCCTCGCCACCGACCTGCTGCTGGTGCTCGCCCGCCGGCTGCTCGCCCCCTGGGCCGCCGGAGGTGCCCGGTGAACTGGCTCGGCTGGCTGACCACCTTCTTCACCGCCCCCGCCCGGCGCAGCGGACCCGACGCGATCGGCCACCGGATCGCCGAACACCTGGTGTTCTGCGGGGAGGCCCTGCTGTGGGCCGCGGTGCTCGCCGTCCCGCTCGGGCTGCTGATCGGCTACACCGGCCGCGGCTCCTTCGTGGTGACCGCGCTGACCGGCGCCGCCCGGGCACTGCCCACGCTCGGCCTGGTCACCCTCGCCGTGCTGCTGGCGGGCGTCGGCGACACCGCCGTGCTCGTCCCGCTGGTGGCGCTGGCCGCGCCGCCGCTGCTGGTCGCCGCCGCCGAGGGCGTCCGCGGCACCGACCCGGCCGTCCGGGACGCCGCGCTCGGCATCGGGCTGACCCACCGCCAGGTGCTCGGGCAGGTCTGCCTGCCCGCCGCCGCGCCGGTGCTGCTCGCCGGGCTGCGCACCGCCACCGTGCAGACGATCGCGACCGCGACCGTCGCCGCCTACGTCGGCCTCGGCGGACTCGGCCGCTACGTCGTCGACGGCCTGGCCACCAAGGACTACCCGGCCACCGTCGGCGGCGCCCTGCTGGTCGTCCTGCTGGCCGTGGCCGCCCAGCTGCTCTTCGCCCCGCTGATCCGCCGCGCCTCGCCGCCGCAGGCCCGGCTCACCCGCACCACCCGCCGTACCCGCCGTACCCGTACGCCTCGAACGAAGGAAGCCCGATGACCGCCCGACTCGTCCGCACGCTCACCGCCGCCGCACTCGCGCTGGGCGCGGCGGCCTGCTCCTCCTCGTCGGGCGACCCGCTCGCCGCCGACGGCGGATCCGCCAAGCCCGCCGACGGCAGGACCGTCGTCGTCGGCTCCGCCAACTTCCCGGAGAACGTGCTGCTCGCCTCGATCTACTCCCGGGCGCTGAAGGCCAAGGGCGTCAAGGTCGAGGAGAAGTTCAACATCGGCAGCCGCGAGGTGCTGTACGGGCAGCTCAAGAGCGGCAGCCTGACCGTGCTGCCCGAGTACAACGGCGCCCTGCTCGCCTACCTGGACCCGAAGACCACCGCCGCCGGCACCGAGGCCGTCGACGCGGAGCTGGGGCGCAAGCTGCCCGCCGAACTCGGCATCCTCGACCCGGCCGCCGCCGAGGACAAGGACTCCCTGACGGTCAGCAAGGACACCGCCGACCGGCTGAAGCTCACCTCGGTCGCGGACCTCGCCGGCAAGGCGGGCGACCTGGTGGTCGGCGGGCCGCCGGAGTTCAAGTCCCGCCGCGAACAGCAGTTCAAGGACGTCTACGGGCTGACCTTCAAGGAGTGGAAGCCGACCGCCGACACCACCGCGAACGCCCTCAAGGACGGCACCGTCCAGGTCGGCAACGTCTTCACCACCGACCCGCGGATCGTCCAGCTCGGCCTGGTCGCGCTCGCCGACCCGAAGAACCTCTTCAGCGTGCAGAACGTCGTCCCGCTGGTGAACAAGGCCGGGGTGGACGCCACCGCCACGGCCGCGCTGAACGCCGTCTCCGCCAAGCTCGACACCGCCGGCCTCACCGCCCTGATGAAGCGGGTCGCCGTCGACAAGGAGGACCCGTCGGCGGTCGCCGCCGACTGGCTGAAGACCAACGGCCTGGGCTGACCGCCGGCACCCGAAAACCCGGTGACCGGCGCCGGGCGGACGATCATGATGGCTCGCATGACCGACGACACCGTGACCGTCCGCCCGGAGATCCTCGACTACTACAACCGCGGGGCCGAACAGGGCCGACTGCGGCGCGAGCACAACCGGCTGGAGTTCTGGCGCACCCAGGACGTGCTGCGCCGGCTGCTCGGCCCCGCCCCGCTGCGGGTGCTGGACGTCGGCGGCGGGGCCGGCGTGCACGCCGAATGGCTGGCCGCCGACGGCCACGAGGTCCACCTGCTCGACCCGGTACCGCTGCACGTCGAGCAGGCGTCCGCGCTGCCCGGCGTCCGCGCCGCCCTCGGCGACGCCCGCGCGCTGGAGGCCGCCGACGGCTCGTACGACGCGGTGCTGCTGCTCGGGCCGCTCTACCACCTGACCGAACGCGCCGACCGGCTGCGGGCGCTCGCCGAGGCCCGCCGGGCCTGCCGACCGGGCGGTGCGGTGGTCGCCGCCACCATCAACCGGTACGCCGGGCTGCACGACCAGCTGCGGGTCGGCCGCTACTTCGAGCCCGGCCCGCGCGCGGCCACCGACGCCTGCGCGGCCACCGGCCTGCTCGGCGGCACCGGCGACAACCCGCTCTTCACCACCGCCTGGTTCCACCACCCGGCCGACGTCCTCGACGAGTTCGCCGCCGCCGGGCTGCCGGACGCCCGGCAGTACGGGCTGGAGGGCGCGGCCTGGCTGATGGGCGACGTCAACACGTGGCTGGACGACCCGGAGCGCCGCGGCACCGTGCTCACGGCCCTGCGCACCACCGAGTCGGAGCCCTCCCTGCTCGGCATCAGCGGCCACCTGCTGACCGCGGCGACCGCCCCGAGCTGACGGTTTGCGCCGGTGGGACCTACGCCGCCTGCCCGGCAGACGGCTTGCGGGGCCGGCACAGCGTCAGGAAGGCCGTGAGCGAGAGCAGCGCACTGCCGAGCACCACCGTGCCCAGCAGCACCGCGGACGGATCGCCGCCCGCGCTGCTGAGCGGGGCGACCACGGCTCCGCAGAGGAAGGTGCCGAGGCCGAGCAGGGCGGAGGCGGAGCCTGCCGCGTGCGGGGCCGTGGTGAGCGCCTGTGCCGCCGAGTTCGGGCCGACCACGCCCATGGCCGCCATCAGCAGGCACATCGCCGGGCAGACCGCGGCCAGGCCGAGGTCCCACACCCCGGTGAAGAGGGTGAGCGCGAGCCCGGCCGCCCCCGCGGTCACCAGGCCCAGCAGCATCAGCGTGTCGGGGCGCAGCCGGGTGACCAGCACCCGGCCGTTGAGCTGGGTGGAGGCCATCAGGGCCACCGAGTTGACGGCGAAGAGCAGGCTGTAGGTCTGCGGCGAGACCCGGTAGACCTCCTGCAGCACGGTGGAGGACCCGCTGACGTAGGCGAAGAGCGCACCGAAGGCGAAGGTGCTGGTGAGGACGTAGCCGAGGAAGCTCCGGTCGCGGAGCAGCCCGCCGACGGCCCGTAGGGTGGTGGTCAGGCCGCCGCGGTGGCGGCGTTCGGGCGGCAGCGACTCGTGCAGGGCGGCCGCGGCGAGCACGGTGAGGACGGCGCCGAGTACGGCGAGGACGGCGAAGGTGCCGCGCCAGTCGGTCACGTGCAGCAGTTGGGCGCCGAGCACGGGCGCGACGATCGGGGCCAGGCCGGAGATCATCGCCAGCGAGGCCATGAAGCGGATCATCGCGACGCCCTCGTAGCAGTCCCGGGCCACCGCGCGGGCGATCACCAGCCCGGCCGCGCCGGCGACGCCCTGCACGAAGCGGGCGGCGACCAGCACGCCGAGGCCGGGGGCGAGGGCGCAGACCAGGGTGGCGAGGGAGTAGACCGCGATGCCGGCGAGCAGCGGGCGGCGGCGGCCGTGCCGGTCGCTCAGCGGGCCGAACACCAGCTGACCGGCGGCCATGCCGAACAGTTGCGCGGTGAAGGTCAGTTGGACGGCGGGTGCGGTGGCGTGCAGGTCCGCGGCGAGCGAGGGCAGGGCCGGCAGGTAGAGGTCGGTGGTGAAGGGGCCGAGCGCGACCAGGCCGCCGAGGGCGGCGACGGTGGCCCGGCCGGGCCGTGCGGCGGTCGCCGGGCCGGCGGCGGGGGTGGTCCGCTCGCCGCCGGCGTCGACGGTCGGGCCTGCCATGGCGCTCCTCGGGATCGGATCGGTGGTGGCTGCTCGGCGCGGCCGGCCGCGGGTGCCGGGATTCGTACCGTAACCCGGTGTGCCCGGCTCAGGCTCGGGCGGCGTCCGGCCGTTCGGCCGCACCGAAGCTGCGGACGACCTCGATGGTGCCGACGATGTGCCGGTTGAACTCCGCCAGCTCCTCGGCGGGGACCCAGAGTTCGAGGATGGTCTCGCCGCCGGCCTGCCGGACGGGGAAGCGCTCCAGGTAGGCGCTGTCGACCTCGAACCGGGTGACGTAGCCGGCGCCGGAGGCGGGCACGTTCCAGTCCCGGGCGATCCGGACGGCGTAGTCCTCGTTGAGCACCGGGTAGAAGATCGGCTGCTCCGGCAGGCGGGGCGGCCAGGCGCGCCATCCGGAGGCCTCGACGAGCGCGAGCTCCTTCGGGCCGGTCGGACGCCAGAGCGTGGTGGTCTGCATACACCCGACCGTATCGGCCGCCACGCCCGCCCGGCGACGCATTTTCGGCCTTCAACTTCCCTTAAGGCACCGGCTCTTGATGTGCACACGAGGCGCTGCTTTGCTGTGCGGACGAAGTTAGGAAACTTTCCTGACGGTTCCCGCGACAACCCACGACGAACGGAGAACCATGCCCTCGCACGCCCTGCGGCACCGGCGCGTCCGCCCCCTGCTCGCCCTCGCCGGCGCGGCCGCGCTCGCCGCCGGCACCTTCGCCCTGGCGCCGGCCGGACAGGCCGCCACCGCCGCGGCCGCCGACCCGGTGGGCCTCAACGCCCCGTACGAGTACCTCGGCTGGGGCAGCCCGCAGAAGCCGACCGACGTGATGGCGGCGACCGGGGTCAAGCAGTTCACCCTCGCCTTCATGCTCAGCGACGGCGGCTGCAACCCCAAGTGGGACGGCAGCCGACCGCTGACCGGCGGCAGCGACCAGAGCGCGATCAACGCGATCCGGGCGGCCGGCGGGGACGTGGTGGTCTCCTTCGGCGGCTGGAGCGGCAACAAGCTCGGCGAGAAGTGCACCTCGGCAAGCGCCCTGGCCGCGGCCTACCAGAAGGTGATCGACGCCTACAAGCTCAAGGCGATCGACGTGGACATCGAGAACACCGAGGTGGCGAGCGCGGCCGTCCGGCAGCGGGTGGTCTCCGCCCTGAAGACGGTCGAGAGCAAGAACCCGGGCATCCGCACCTACCTGACCTTCGGCACCACGCCCACCGGACCCGACGCCAACGGCCTGGACCTGATCAAGAAGGGCGCCGCGGCCGGGCTCGCCCTCGACGGCTGGACGATCATGCCCTTCGACTTCGGCAGTCACAGCGGCTCCATGGGCAGCGTCTCCACCAAGGCCGCCGACGGTCTGCAGAAGGCGGTGGCGAGCGCGTACGGCTACGACAGCGCGACCGCGTACCGGCACATCGGCATCTCCTCGATGAACGGGAAGACCGACGAGGCCGACGAGACCGTCTCCACCGGCGACTTCACCACCATGCTGAACTACGCCAAGGCGCACCACCTGGCCCGGTTCACCTTCTGGGCGGTCAACCGGGACCGGGCCTGCCCCTCCGGCACCCAGGCCGGCGACTCCTGCAGCGGGATCTCCCAGTCGGCGTACGCCTTCACGAAGATCGTCGCCGGCTACCACGGCTGAGCCGGGCGGCACCGGGACGCCGCGGCGGCGGTCAGCGCGGGGCGATCAGCGCGGCCTCGGCGAAGTTGTCCCAGTGGGCGGCCGCGCCGAGCGGGATGCAGGCCCAGTCCCTCATCGGCCGGCCGCCCATCGGATCGAACAGGTGGGCGCCCGGCAGCCGCAGCGCCTCCGCGAGGGCGGGCGTGTCCCGGCCCAGCCGGCACACCAACTCGTCCTCGTGCAGGCCGGCGAAGGCCTTGCCCGCGGTGTCCTTCAGACAGGGCATGCCGAACATCTTCGACTGCGTCGCGCCCCGCGGGGCGAGCTCCTCGGCGATCTCCGCGTAGCGCGCGGCCGGGTCCGACGGTTCCGTCATGGCGCCATGGTGGCACCGGGCCCGGAACGGCGGCGCACGCCACGCGGACGGGTCCGGGCCGACCGGGGCCTTGAGTGCGGACGGCCGGACATGTAAGGATTGAGACCCGTGAGCATCCCTGTACACACGCTTCCCGCCTCCCCGCTCCGCGTCGCCGTGGCGCAGGCCCCGCTCGTCCCGCTGGACATCGCCGCGAACACCGCCACCGCGGCCGCGCTGGTCCGCCGGGCCGCCGCGCAGGGCGCCCGGCTGCTGCTGCTCTCCGAACTCTTCCTGACCGGCTACGAGACCGCCGGCATCGCCGCCGACCCGGACACCCTGACCGTCGCCCCGGACGACCCCCGGCTCGCCCCGCTGGCCGCCGCCTGCGCCGGGACCGGCACCGCCGTGGTGGTCGGCGCCCCCGTCCGCGACCGGGACACCGGCACGCTGCACATCGCCGCCCTCGCCCTGGACGGGTCCGGCCGCACGGCCGCCGTCTACCGCAAGCAGTTCGCCACCCCCAACGAGCGCGCCGCCGGCTTCTCCCCCGGCACCGGCGGCTGCACCCTGGAACTCGACGGCTGGCGGCTCGGCATCGGCGTCTGCTGGGACTCCGGCTTCCCCGAACACGCCCGCGCCGCCGCCCTCGACGGCGCCCACGCCTACCTGGTGGGCGCCCTGTTCGGCACCGGCCCCGGCGCCCACCAGCGCCGCACCGTCTTCCCCGCCCGGGCACTCGACAACACCCTGTACGTCCTGCTGGCCAACCACGTCGGCCGCTCCGGGCCGTACACCGGCTGCGGGCTCAGCGCCGCCTGGGGCCCGGACGGGCACCTGCTGGCCGAGGCCGCCGAGGACGCACCGGAGCTGCTCACCGTCGACCTCGACCCGGCCGTCCTGGCCCGCGCCCGCACCGACGACCCCGTCCTCCTCCAGCCCGGCCTCACCACCACCCCCACCCGCACCACGGCAACCCTCAGCACCACCGGGGGCGCGGGGAGCTGCGCAATGGGGAAGCGGGCCACCGCCCACATCACGGCCCAACCGGAACCGTCATGACAGCCACCCCCGGACTGCGCAGTTCCCCGCGCCCCTAGGCCCCAGGAAATACCCGGGCTCGTCGGGCGTTGTGCTGTGCAGGAGGTGTCCCACCATGGGTGACGAGGAGCAGTTCCGCATCGAGCACGACTCGATGGGCGAGGTCCGGGTGCCGGCGGCCGCCAAGTGGCAGGCGCAGACGCAGCGCGCGGTGCAGAACTTCCCGGTCTCCGGCCAGCGGCTGGAGCGCTCGCACATCGCGGCGCTGGCCCGGATCAAGGCCGCCGCGGCGAAGGTCAACGCGGAGCTGGGCGTGCTGGACGCGCCGACGGCGGAGGCGATCGCGGCCGCCGCCGAGGAGGTGGCGGAGGGCCGCTGGGACGACCAGTTCCCGGTGGACGTCTTCCAGACCGGCTCCGGCACCTCGTCCAACATGAACACCAACGAGGTGATCGCCACCCTGGCCGGGGAGCGGCTCGGCCGGCCGGTGCACCCCAACGACCACGTGAACGCGAGCCAGTCGTCGAACGACGTGTTCCCCTCGTCGATCCACGTCGCGGCGACGGGGGCGGTCGGCAACGAGCTGGTGCCGGCGCTGGAGCACCTGGCGGCCGCGCTGGAGCGCAAGTCCGCCGAGTTCGCCGAGGTGGTCAAGTCCGGCCGGACGCACCTGATGGACGCCACGCCCGTCACCCTCGGCCAGGAGTTCGGCGGGTACGCGGCCCAGGTGAGGTACGGCGTGGAACGGCTGCGTGCCGCGCTGCCGCGGGTCGCCGAACTGCCGCTCGGCGGTACGGCGGTGGGTACCGGCATCAACACCCCGCCGGGGTTCTCCGCCGCGGTGATCGCGGAGGTCGCCCGGGCGACCGGGCTGCCGCTCACCGAGGCCCGCGACCACTTCGAGGCCCAGGGCGCCCGCGACGGGCTGGTCGAACTGAGCGGCCAGCTGCGGACGGTGGCGGTCGGCTTCACGAAGATCGCGAACGACCTGCGGTGGATGGGCTCCGGTCCGCGCACCGGTCTCGGCGAGCTCAACCTGCCGGATCTGCAGCCCGGTTCGTCGATCATGCCGGGCAAGGTGAACCCGGTGATCCCCGAGGTGGTGCTGATGGTGGCCGCCCAGGTGATCGGCAACGACACGACCGTGACGGTGGCCGGTGCGAGCGGCAACTTCGAGCTGAACGTGATGCTGCCGGTGATCGCGCGCAACGTGCTGGAGTCGGTGCGGCTGCTCGCGTCGGCGGCCCGACTGCTGGCCGACCGCACGGTCGACGGGCTGACCGCGAACGCCGAGCGGGCCCGGGAGTACGCGGAGTCCTCGCCGTCGGTGGTCACGCCGCTGAACCGGTACATCGGCTACGAGGAGGCCGCGAAGGTGGCCAAGCAGTCGCTGGCCGAGCGCAAGACGATCCGCCAGGTGGTGCTGGAGCGCGGCTACGTCGAGCGCGGCCTGCTGACGGAGGCGCAGTTGGACGAGGCGCTGGACGTGCTGCGGATGACCCGCCCCTGACGGCCCGTCCGCGGACCGGGTCGCCGGAACGGCCGGTGGAACGGTCGAGGGGGGGGGGGCGGGGGGGGCCCCCCCCGCGGGGGGGTGTGGGGGGGGGGGGGGGGGAGAACCCGGGCCCAACCACAAAGGGGGGGCGGGGGGGGGGGGCGGGTGG
>NZ_JBEYFP010000094.1:0-15350 GCF_040634455.1 Kitasatospora sp. NPDC007106 | reverse complement strand
CGGTGAGGGTGGCGGTGAACGGTTCGGCCTTGGTGGGTCTGCGCGGTGCGGCCGGCGCGGGGGCGGGCTCCGCGGTGAGCACGTGGCCCTCCTCCAGCCGGCCGTCCAGATAGGTCTCGGCGCGCGCCCGGCCGCAGTCGTGCACGTCCAGGCCCAGCATGTGGCCGCTGCTGCACAGCGTGTACCGGCGGTGCAGCCCGCTCTCGGCCCGCAGCGACTCCTCGGCGGACACCTTCAGCACGCCCCACTCCGCCAGCCCCTCGGCGATCACCGTCATCGCCGCCCGGTGGAAGTCGCGGAAGCTCGCGCCCGGCCGGACGGCCGCGATGCCGGCCTCCTGCGCGGCCAGCACCAGCTCGTAGACGTCCCGCTGGGCGCTGGTGAACCGGCCGCTCAGCGGCAGGGTGCGGGTGATGTCCGCGGTGTAGAGGCTGTCGGTCTCCACACCGGCGTCGAGCAGCAGCAGCCGCGACGGATCGAGCGGCCCGTCGTTGCGGATCCAGTGCAGCACGCAGGCGTGCGCGCCCGAGGCGACGATCGTCTCGTACCCGGTGCCGTTGCCCTCCAGCCGGGCCCGCCGCTCGAAGGTGCCCTCCAGCCAGCGCTCGCCGCGGTGGTGCCGCAGGGCCTCGGGCAGCGCGCGGACGACGTCCTCGAAGCCGGCCGTGGTGTGGTCCACCGCGAGCTGGAGCTGGCCGACCTCCCAGGCGTCCTTCACCAGGCGCAGCTCGGACAGCACGGCGGCGAGCCGGTCGTCCCCGGCCGTGCGGGCCGCGGCCGGGCGGCCGGTCAGCGCGTCCACCGCCGGGTCCACCCCGGCCAGCACCCGGGCCCCGGGGCCGACGGACTTCGCGAGCGCGTCCAGGTGAACGGTGCGGATGCCGGTCAGCTGCTCGGCCTCGTCGAGGTCCGGCCGCCGCCCGACCCAGAACTCGCCGTAGCGGCGGTCCCGGTAGAACTCGGAGCCGCCGCCGCGCGGTGAACGCGGGCGGACGTGCAGCACCGCCTCGCCGTCCGGCTCGATCACCAGCACGTGGCCCACCTGCTCCTCGCCGGTGAGCCCGGTGAGCCAGGCGTACGCGCTGTGCGGCCGGAAGCGGAAGTCGCAGTCGTTGCTGCGGACCTTCAGCTGCCCGGCGGGCACCACCAGGCGCTCGCCGGGGAAGGCCGCGGCCAGGGCGGCGCGGCGGGCCGGCGTCACCCCGTGGGCGGCGACCCGCTCCGAGGCGGGCAGCGGGCTGGGTGCCCAGGCGGTGCCCATGAAGGCGTCCAGGGCGGGGGAGACGGGAAGGTCGTGGCTGCCGGTGTTCGGCGGGGCGGGGACGGCGGGCGTGCTCGCGGCGTCGGTGGTCACGGCGTCGGCTTTCACGGCGTCGGTGGTCACGGCGGGCTGGCTCTCCTTCGGGGGCGCGGGTGGGGTGGCCTCAGGGCATGTGCAATTTCACATTGCCATGTTATGTGTGACACCTCAATACCGGCCAGGGGCCTGCCCCGCCACTTTCGCCGGACGCACCGGCGGGCCGGGGGATCACCCCCGGCCCGCTGCCCGTTGTGCTGCTGTCAGACCTCCAGCTCGGCCTCGATGCGCTTGAGCTGGTGGCGGGCCATCGCCAGGTTGGAACGCTGCTTGTCGATGGCGAGGTAGAGGAACAGACCCTTGCCGGAGCGGCTGGTGAGCGGCCGGATCAGGTGGTACTGCGTCGACAGGGTGATCAGGATGTCCTCGATCGCCTCCTTGAGGTTCAGCATCTCGATCGCCCGGACCTTGGCCCGGACCACGTCGGTGTTGCCGGCCGCGGCGACGTTCAGGTCGAGCTCCGGGCCGCCGCCGATGGTGCCGAGGGCCATACCGCTGTTGTAGTCGACGAGGGCAACGCCGATGGCGCCCTCGATCGAGCTCATCGCGTCCTTGAGTGCGTGCTCCGTGCTGGCCATGGTGGTTCCTTCCAGAAGGTGGATCGACGGTGTGTCGGTGATGCTGGGTCAAACGTGGTCAGGGGCGGTCCTGGCGCTCCAGGGCCGCATCGGCGATCGCGGCGATCCGGCCGCCGGCCCGGCGGGCCTCGAAGTGCAGCCGGCCGACATTGGCGTCCGGCCCGGCGAACAGCGTCAGCACGACGTAGCCGCCGGCCGCGTACGTCGCCGTGTAGCCGTGTTCGCCCCGGGTGAGCAGCTCGCGGAAACCGCCCTGGCCGCTCGCCTCGATCAACCGGGAACCGACGCCGAGGGCGGCCGCGGTCAGCGCCGCCAGGCCCTCCGGTTCCAGGCCGTTGGTGTCGTGCGCGACCACCAGCCCGTCGGTGGTGGCGACCAGCCCGCCGGTCAGGTGCGGCACGGTGGCGCGCAGCCCGCGCAGTTCGTTGAGCACCTCCGGCTCTGGCAGGGCCGGTGTCCGCTTCGCCGTGAACTGGCGCAGGGCGCGCTTCATGACGCGGCCCGGAACGGCGTACGGGCGGGTGGGACGCTCACAGTCGGGCCTCCAGGGCGGCTCGGATCCGGAGCAGCAGGGCGATCTCCGGATCTGGCGGGAAGTCGTGCAGCGCCGGCGACGGCAGCAGTACCTCCGGGTGAGCCGGGGGCGGCCCGGCCTGCGGTGGCACTCCGCCCGGCCGTACCGGTGCGGGCGACGGGACGGGTGCGGCCACCGGCCCGGTGGCCGGGCCGGCTGCGACGGCCGGGCCGACTGCGGCGACCGGCGCGGGCCCGTCCCTTACCGCCGGGGTCTCGACGAGCCCGACGGCCGCCAGGTGCCGGATGTCGAGCAGGGTGGTGTAGGCGGACCGGCCGAGCAGCCGGGCGATCTGGGCGGGTGTGCGGTACCCGTCGGCCGCGGCGAGCACCGCCCGCCGCCGACCGCTGCAGGCGGCGGCCCTGCGGTCGGGGGTCGCCGGTTCGGTGCGGGCGCGGACGGGGGAGACGTCCAGGCCCGCGGCCGGGTGGGTGCGGTCCAGCAGCGCCCGCCGCCGGCCGACCGCGAGGCGCAACTCGCCGGCGTCGAGCGGCCGGACCAGGGTCAGCCCGGGCCGCACCCCGGGCAGGAAGCCGATCGGGCCGTCGTTCTGCGGCAGTGCGAAGAACGCCGCGTCCAGGACGGCGGTGAGGTGGCAGAGCTCCAGTTCGCCGCGGCCGATCGCACCGGCGGCGACCAGGTGCTCGGCCGCGTTGCCGGTACCGCGGGTCGCGGCCATCGCGTCCGCCCAGGTGCGGGCGGAGAGCCGGCCGGCCGAGGTGAGCAGGGTGCCGACGTCCGGGGTGGCCGGGCTCTCGGCGTGCACCACCTCGCCGTCGACCAGGTGGACGGTGCCGGCGGAGCCGTGCAGGGCGCCGGTGGCCCGGTCGGCGGCGAGGTCGGTGAGGGCGGCCTCGAAGACGGTGGCCGGGGCGAAGCCCGAGCGGTGCCTGCGGGGCAGCCTGGTCGTGGGGCGGTGGACGACCGGCAGGGGGGCCGGTGGCAGCATCGGCTGCAGGGTCGGCTGCATCAGGCGAGCACCAGTCCGTCGGCGATGGTGGCGAGCCGCAACCGGGCCATGGCGAGGTTGGCGGTGGCCCGGTCGAGGCGCAGGTAGAGGAAGACGCTGCTGTCGAACGCCGTCTCCACGAAGCGGATCAGGTGGTACGTGCCCGCCGAGGTGACGATGACGTCCTCGGCCGGGGCGGTTCTCGCGGCGGGGTCGGCGAAGGACGAGGTCTGGGTGATGGCCCTGGCCACCTCCGTGGCGTCGGCCGCCCCGGCGTCGTGGTCACCGCCGGGGCCGGCGCCGGCGGCGCCGAGGGCGAGGCCGCTGGTCCAGTCGACCAGGCTGGCACCGAGAGCCCCGGTGATGGTCATCGCCTCGATCAGGCAGTCGTCGATCCCCGGCAATGGTGTGCACCCCTCCTCAGCGCCCCCGTGACGCGTCCGTGGCCACGCCCTTACTGGCTGTAGCCCCAACGGGGCGTAACGCTACCGCGCCGTGGACGGCGCGGGGGAGGGTTCCGGCACTTTCCTCGGGCATATGCCCGACTCCCGGGGTTTTCCCTGACGATGCGTCAGAGTCCCTTCTCCTCCTGCGCGTCGGGCAGGTCGCGGAGGCCGGGGATCGGCGAAGGCAGCAGCCAGAGGAACGAGGTGAGCGCGCCGATGGCGGCGACCCAGAGCGCCGGCCGCAGGCCGAGCGTGCTTCCGAGCACCCCTCCCAGAAGGGAACCTAGCGGACGGATGCCGTAGTTGACCGCCTGATAGGCGCCGGAGACCCGGGATCGGAGCCGATCCGGGATTACTGCCGCGAAGAGCGAGCCGACTGTGATATCGAGGAGCATCACGCCGATGCCCGAGCCGAAGACCGCGGCCAGCAGCAGCGCGACCACCGGCAGGGTGCCGCCGCGCGCCGCGGGGACGAGCAGCAGCGGCGCCGGGTAGGCGATCAGCCCGAGCACCACGGCCCGGCCGATGCCGATCCGGCGGCTGATCCGGGCGGTCACCGTGGCGCCGATCAGCCCGCCGAGCGCGCCCGCGCTGAGGACGGCGCCGAGCAGGCCCGCGGACAGGCCGAGTTCGGTCGTCGCGTACAGCACGAACAGTGCGGCGATCATGAAGGTGAAGAGGTTCACCGTCGCCGTCCCCAGCAGCGCGGCCCGCATGATCGGGGTGGTGGTGATGAACTTCAGCCCGGCCGAGATGCGGCCGCGGGCCTTCGGCTCGGCGGGCGGCTCGGACGGCCGGATGCTGCCGAGGGCGACCGCGGAGGCGAGGAAGGACAGTGCGTCGGCGACCAGCGCCAGCGGCGCCGCGAGCAGTTGCACCAGGCCGCCGCCGAGGCCGGGCCCGGCCGCCGAGGACATCGCCCGGCTGCCGTTGACCAGCGAATTGCCCTCGACGTAGCGCCCGTCCGGGACGACCGCCACGAACAGCGGTGCGTTGCAGACGTCGAACAGCACGGCGAAGGTGCCCATCGCGAAGGCCACCACGAACAGCTGGGTGAGCGTCAGGACGCCCAGCAGGAAGGCGAGCGGCACGGTGAGCAGCAGCACCGCCCGGGCGATGTCGGCGACGATCATCACCCGGCGGCGGTCGGAGCGGCCGTCCGCCCAGGTGCCGGCGTGCAGGGCGAAGAGCAGGCTGGGAAGCCAGCCGGCGGCGGTGAGCAGGCCCATCCGGCCGGCGTCGGCGTGCAGCGTACTGACGGCGACCAGCGGTAGCACGATGGTGGTGATCTGGTCGCCGACGGCCGAGATGGTCTGACCCGTCCAGTACCGGCGGAACTCGGTGATCCGGAGCAGGGCGGGTATCAGCCGCCGGCCGCGGCGGTCGGAGTGACTGGGCTGGTCGGGGCCGGTGGGCGGCGCGGAGGGGCGCGTGCCGGTGGGCTCGGTCGTGGCGGTCACCGTGCCTCCTCCTCGGTGGGGCCCTGCGGGTGGTCGGAATGGTGCGGGCGGTCGGGTGCGGGGGGTTGGCCGCCGGGGGCCGGCAGGTCGACCGGGAGTGCCATCCGGACGACCAGCACCGGGCGGCTGCCGGCCGGACGGTCGGCCCCGGCACCGAGGCGGTCCAGGTAGGGGCGGGTCAGCTCGTCCATCCGGGCGCCGAGTTCGGTGAGCTCCTCGGCCGTGAGGTGCAGCAGGGTGTCGCCGATTCCGGCGGCGCTGCGCCAGGCCGGCTCCTCCTCCGGCTGGGCCTCCAGCCAGCGGGCGGCGAGGGCGGCGTACCGCTCGACCACCGTGCGCTGGAGGGCACCGGCCGCCTGGGCGGCGGCCGGGTCCGCCGCGGCGGTGTCCCAGCTCGTGAACAGGGCGGTGGCCCGCCACGGCTTCTCCCGGCCGCGCCCGCCGCCCGCCTCCTCCACCAGTCCGTACTTGGCGAGCTGGCGGAGGTGGAAGGAGCAGCTGGCGACGGACTCGCCGATCAGCTCGGCGGCGCGGGTGGCGGTGAGCGGGCCCTCGCGGCGGAGCAGCCCGACCAGTGCCATCCGGGTGGGGTGGGCGTACGCCTTCAGCGCCCGCGGGTCGCTGAGCTGCACGGTGGGTGGCACGTCCGGTGCCGGGTGCTCCTCGGTCATGCTTCTAAAGCTATCTTTAGAAAGAAGTCTTTACAAGCAGGCCGGGCTCCCGGCGGGCGGTGCCTCACAGGCGTCCCAGGTAGTCGAGGACGGCCTGCTCCTCCCCCTGGCGTGCGGTGAGCGCCACGTGGTTGTCCGGTCGGACCAGCACCAGCGCCGAGCCCTCGATGCCGTAGGCCCGCCGGGCGTGCCCGTCGGTGTCCCGCAGCCCGGCCGGGTCGTCCGCGTCCACCGTCACCGTGCGGACGTGTCCGGGCAGGTCGGCGGCGGGCTGGTGGCCGAAGGCGAGCAGGGTGAACCGGTCGCCCGCGAACGTCTCCAGGAGCCGTATCGGGCGGCCCTCGGCGTCGGCGCAGGGGGCGTCCGGTGCGCGGTCGCCGGCCTGCAGGGACGTGCCGAGCCCGTCCTCCGCGAGCGGGCTCCAGCGGTACCCCAGCGAGAGGCCGGTGAGGTCGTCGACCCGCACGGCCTCCAGACCGACGCCCGGCGTGCGGGCGCCCTCCGCCACCGCTGCCATCCCGGCGGTGGAGGTCCGCAAGGTCCAGGCGGCGATCGGCTGCCGCTCCTCCTCGTAGGTGTCGAGCAGGGCCGGCCGGGCGAGGCCGGTCAGGACGTGGCCCAGCTTCCAGCCGAGGTTCCACGCGTCCTGGATACCGGTGTTCATCCCGAGCCCGCCCGCCGTCGGGTGGACGTGCGCGGCGTCGCCGGCGAGCAGCACCCGGCCGACCCGGTACTGCTCCGCCACCCGCACGTTGACCCGCCAGCTGGAGAGCCAGCCGGCCCCGCGAACCTCGATGGACTCGTCGCCGGTGTGCTCGGCGACGATCCGGCGGAACCCCTCCAGCGAGGGGGCGAGCGCCGTGCCGTCGGGGCCGGTCTCGGGGGTGGCCTGCACCTGCCACCGGCCGTCCTCGTCGCCGAACGGGCAGAGCAGCAGCGCGCCCTGCGGGCCGAACCACTGGTGCCACGCCGTGGGCTCCAGGCCGCTGATCTCCAGGTCGCCCACCACCATGGCCGGCTCCGGCTCGCTGTTGCCGGTGAAGGGGATGGCCAACTGCTTGCGGACGGTGCTGCGCCCGCCGTCGCAGCCGACCAGGTACTGGGCCTCGATCTCCCGTCCGTCGGCGAGCCGGGCGGTGACCCGCTCGTCGTCCTGGGCGAACCCGGCGAGCTCGGTGTCGAACTCGACCGATCCGCCGAGCTCCTCCAGCCGGCCCCGTAGCAGTGCCTCCACCCTGTCCTGCGGCAGGAAGAGCGAGCTGGGGAAGGGGGCGGCCGGGGTGGTCGGCGTCTCCGCCGCCGGGTCGGACTCGGCGACGAAGGCGCCCTCGAAGTAGCGGCGGAACGGCAGGTTGGTCCGGCCGGAGGCGAGCAGGGCGTCGGCCAGGCCGAGGTCGGCGAGCACCTCCAGACTGCGGGCGTTGAGCGCCTTGCCGCGGGAGCCGGAGTGCGGCTCGGGCGCAAGCTCGACCACCCGGACGGCCACGCCCTGGCGGGCCAGCAGGCAGGCGAGCGTCAGGCCGGTCGGCCCGGCGCCCGAGATCAGGACGGACGTCGTCTCGCGGACGGTGCCGGGCGTGGCCCCGGACGCGGTGCCGGGCGCGGCGGTGGGCGTGGCGTCGGACATCGCGTCGGACATGGCGTCGGACATGGTGGAACTCCTCCCCTGGGGCCCGGACTCGGCTTCTGGAAGGCCCGGACAACGTCCATGGAACAGCAACCCGGTAAGAAATGCAACCCGGTAACAAAAGAGTCCGAGTCAGTTCCCGGGCTAGAATCGCTGCCATGAACGAGCCGCCCGGTCTGCGGACCCTCAAGAAGGAGCGCACCCGGCAGGCGATCGCCGACACGGCGATCGGCCTGTTCCTCGCGCACGGCTTCGACGGGGTCTCGGTGCTCGAGATCGCCGCCGCCGCCGAGGTCTCCAAGCCCACCCTGTTCCGCTACTTCCCGACCAAGGAGGAGCTCGTCCTGCACCGGATCGCCGACCACCTCGGCGAGTCCGGCCGGGTGGTCGCCGCCCGCGGCCCGCAGGAGACCCCGCTGGACGCCCTCCAGCGCCACCAGCTCGACCGGCTCGCCGCCCGGGACGCGGTCACCGGCCTCTGCGCGGATCCCGAGGTCCTCGCCTTCCACCGGCTGGTCTACGGGACGCCCAGCCTCTCCTCCCACCTGCTGGACTGGATCGCCCGTGACACCGAGCTGCTCGCCGAGGCCCTCGGCGGCGAGGGCGAGCTGACGGCCCGGCTGCTCGCCGCCCAGTTCGTCTCGGTCCGGCAGGACCTCACCCGCATCAACTGGCGGCGGCTCTCCGACGGCGTGCCGGAGGCGGACGCCCACCGGCGGGCCGTCGAGGACACCGGCACCGCCTTCGCGCTGCTGCGCACCGGCGCGGCCGGCTTCGGCTACTGAGCCGGGGCCGCACAGGCCCCGGCCACCGACCCGCCTTCCCGCCACCGTCCCCGCCTCCCGGCCCCTGGCCTCCCGACCTTCCGGTGACAAGTCGCCCCCGGCCGGCCGGAATGCCCACCGGCCCCCGGCGGAGATCCGCCGGGGGCCGGTGAGCCGGTCGTGCTGTCGCACTGTCAGGCCGTCGCACTGTCAGGCCGGGGCGCCGTCGTGCTGTGGTGCTCCGGTGCTGTGCTGCCGGAGGGCCGGAGTGCGGCCGTCCGGGACGGCGGTCAGGAGGCCGGGCCGACGCGGACGGTGGTGATCCGGCCGCCCTGGCTCTCCCGGACGACCTCGATCCGGGTGTTGGTGTCCGGGACGGCGACCGCGAGCTGGGGCAGCGCCGGGTCGGTGTAGGCCCCGCGGTGGTCGTCGAAGGCCGGGACGGCCGGTTCGGCGCCGATCCGGACGGCCTCGCCCGCCTTGTGCAGGGTGAAGGCGGTGGTGCCCTTCAGTGAGAAGACCGCGTCGTAGGTCTGGGCGCGCCCGTTCACGAGGGTGCCGTCCTTGAAGCGGATCGCCCCCGGGTGCGCGTCCACCGGCAGGATCAGCCCGGCGCCGGGGTGGTCCTTGGTGTTGTTGTCGGAGTAGGCGGTGTCCCAGAGCCAGACCAGCACGCCCTCCTGGTAGGGGTAGGTGTCGATCACCCCGGCCTTGCCGGCCACCCCGGTCCACCCGAAGTTGTACGGCCCGGTCCGCAGGTAGGCGCCGTAGCCCGCGTACCGCCGGTTCTCGACCAGGTAGGCCCGCGGGTGCTCGCGCACCGCCGCGCGGCCCTGCACGACGGAGAAGCCGGTGGCCGTCCAGCCGGGGTCGCCGCCGTGCTCGGCGCCGTCCGCGAGGAGTTCGGCCCCGCCCGCGGTGATCCGGACGGCGTCGACCAGTGCGCCCTTGCCGTGCGTGTTGGAGTCCGAGGTGGTGTGGAAGCGCAGTTCCGCGCTGCTGCCGACGAGTCCGTCCAGCGGGACGTGCAGCTTCCGCCAGCCGCCGGAGGCGCCGCTGAGGCCGGGGGTGCCGGCCGGGGTGGCGGGGACGGGTGCGCCGTCGACGGTGCCGGGCAGCGGCCGCCAGGTCTTCCCGCCGTCGGTGGAGGCCTCGACGGTGAGGAAGTCGTAGTCCTGCTCCAGGTCGTACCAGGCCGCTGCGTCCAGGGCGGCGGGGCCCGTCCGGCCGGTGAGGTCGACGGTGCGGGTGAGCGTGCTGTCGAGGTTGTCCCCGGTGTCGCTCCACCACTGGGCGCCGCCCTCGTACGGGTCGGCGAGGTCGGTGGTGGTGCGGCCCGGCGGCAGGTGCACCAGGACGGCCTGGGCCTGGTCGGTGTTGTAGCCGCTCACCCCGAGGGCGTGGCTGGAGCGGGTGGCGGCCTGCGCCTCGTCGTAGTTCAGCCAGCCGAGCTGGAGGCGGCTCCAGGCGTCGAGGTCGCCCGGGTACTCGCCGGTGGTGTTCTTCCGTCCGGTGCCCAGGTAGGAGCCGGAGGACATCAGCGACCAGAAGTTGACGGAGTTGTCGCCGCCGGTCAGCGGATAGAGGTCGGGCAGGCCGAGGTTGTGGCCGTACTCGTGGGAGAAGAGGCCCACGCCGCTGTTCTCGCCGGCCTGCAGGTAGTCGTAGACGTAGAGGCCGCTGTCGCCGACCGGGACGCCGCCGATCCGGTCGCCGGCCGGGCCGGTGCTGCCGGTCGGGTCGGGGAAGGCCCAACTGCGGTGCGCCCACAGCGCGTCGGTGCCCTGGGCGCCGCCGCCCCAGGTCTCGTCGACGCCGGCGTGCACCACGATCACGTTGTCGAGGTAGCCGTCCGGCTGGTCGAAGTCGCCGTCCTTGTCGTGGTCGTAGCGGTCGTGGACGTCGTACCGGGCGAGTTCGGCCTTCACGTCGGCCGGGGTGCGACCCTTGGCGATCTCACCGTCGTACCAGGCCGTCACGGCGTCCCGGACGAACTCCTGGGTCTGCGTCCAGGCGCCGCTGCCCTGCGGGCCCTTGTTGCTGCCGTACCGGGCCTCGTTCCAGGGGACGGTCACCCAGTCGCTGACGGTGCCGTCGATGTCGTACCGGCCGGAGGACTGGGTGCGGTAGTAGTTGCGGACGGAGTTGGCGCCGGGCGTCGCGTCGAAGAACATCCGGCGGTAGTAGTCCCGGTCGAAGTCGGCCTTCCAGAAGGTGTGGGTGTCGCTCGCGTCGGGCCGGGGGATGGCGTTGTGGCGCGGGCCGGGGGTGCCGCCGTAGCGGGGCTGGCCGTTCCACCGGGTGGTGGTGTCCACCTGGTCGCCGAACTGGGCGAGGATCACGAAGACCTTGTCGCGGCGCTCCACGCCGAGCTGGACGTAGTCGTCACCGATCCGGACCTTCGAGGGTGCGCGGTGGTCGGGGGTGCGGGCGACGGTGCCGCGGTTGAGCCGTTCCAGCGCCTCGGTGCGCAGGGCCTGGCGCCGGCGCTCCTGCGGGACGGGGTCGGGCTGCGGGCCCTCGGCCCCGGGGGCGGCTTCGGCGGCGAGCCGCGGACCTGCGGGTAACGGCGCGGCCGCGGCGCCGGGTATGCCGACGACGAGGGCGCCGAGGGCGAGCACGGCCGCGAGGGCCGTGGAGGGTGTGCGCTTCAACGGGGACCGGTCCTTCCGGGCGGGGGTGGTCGGATGAGCGCGGGTAATATTTCACATGTCATCGGTCACATGGAAGACGTGTGAACGTGCGTCATCGATCCCCCGCCCGGCGGACGGTGGTCGTCGAGGTGCATGGGAGAGGAGGGGTGTGCGCGGCCGTCGGGCCGTCAGTCGGAGGCTCTGAGCTCCGCGAGCAGCACGCCCTGGTCCTGGATGAGCTCCGTCAGGATGCGGCGGGCCGCGCGGAGCAGGTCGGCGACATCGGCGCCGGCCAGTGCGTAGACGACGGTGGAACCCTCCCTGGTGGCCGTCACCAGCCCGGCCCGGCGCAGCTGGCCGAGCTGTTGGGAGAGGCTGGACGGCTCGATGTCGATGTCCGCGAGCAGCTCACGGACGGGCGTGGGGCCGGCCTGCAGCAGCTCCAGCACCCGGATGCGGACGGGATGGCCGAGCATCCGGAAGAACTCCGCCTTGGCCTGGTACAGCGGTACGGGCACGCGGCCCCCTCTCCGGCTCCGGGTCGATGCGGCCGCGGGTGGGCTCAGACCTCAAGGTTGGCCTCGATCCGCCGGAGCTGGTGGCGGGCCATGGCGAGGTTGGACCGGCTGCGGGCGAGCGCCAGGTAGAGGAAGAGACCGCGGCCGCCGGAGGTGGTGAGCGGCCTGATCAGGTGGTACTGGCTGCTGAGGGTGATCAGGATGTCCTCGATCCCGTTGTCCTGCAGGTTGAGCATCTCCATCGTCCGCATCTTGGCCCGGACGAGGTCGGTGTTGCCGGCGGCTGCCACGTTGAGGTCGAGCTCGGCGGAGTCGCCGAGCGTCCCGAGGGCCATGCCGCTGCCGTAGTCGACCAGGGCGACGCCGATCGCGCCCTCGATCGTCATGGCCTCCTTGAGCGCGGTCTCCGGGTTCGCCATCGTCTTCCTCCTGCTGTCGCGGTCCCCGCACCGTTCGGGCGGGTTCGGCAACGACTGTAGGGAGACGGTCGGGAATCTTCGCTGGATGACCGGAATCGATCGTGGATGAGTGATCAGAGGTCATTTGACGTCGATTCGGCGACGACTTGAAGACATTTGCAACTAAGGATGTGATTGAACTGCCAGTCCGAGGCCCACCTTCGAACACATCTTCGACCCGTTGCAGCGACCCGACCGCACCCCGTGACCACCCGCCCGCGGCGGTCCGCGAGGGACCCGGAAAAGGGTGCTATCGATGTCGGCCACGCCGGGTAACCTCTGGGCGAGATGCTCGATCACACCCACCACACCAGCTGCGCCCCGGCCGGACGGACAGTCCGGACGGCCCCGCAGCCGCAGGCGTCGCCGTCTGCGCACCCGTCCGGCCCGCACGGGCAGCACTCCCACGGGAAGAGAAGGTGACGCCGATGAACGCCCCCCTGCCCGAGGAGCAGCTCAGTCCCGCCGAGGCCTACGCGGCCTCCCGCCGCCGCGCCGCCGAACAGGCCACCGCGCTGTACGGCTTCCAGCAGCTCTACGACTTCCCGCTCGACCCCTTCCAGATCGAGGCCTGCCGGGCCCTGGAGGCCGGCGAGGGCGTCCTGGTCGCCGCGCCGACCGGATCCGGCAAGACCATCGTCGGCGAGTTCGCCGTCCACCTGGCCCTGGCGAGCGGCCGCAAGTGCTTCTACACCACGCCGATCAAGGCGCTCTCCAACCAGAAGTTCGGCGACCTGGTCAAGCGCTACGGCGCCGACAAGGTCGGTCTGCTCACCGGCGACAACAGCGTCAACGGGGACGCGCCGGTGGTCGTCATGACCACCGAGGTGCTCCGCAACATGCTCTACGCGGGCTCCAGCTCCCTCAACGGCCTCGGCTACGTGGTGATGGACGAGGTGCACTACCTGGCCGACCGCTTCCGCGGCGCCGTCTGGGAGGAGGTCATCATCCACCTCCCCGAGTCCGTGGTGCTGGCCTCGCTCTCCGCCACCGTCTCCAACGCCGAGGAGTTCGGCGACTGGCTGGACACCGTGCGCGGCGGCACCAGGGTGATCGTCTCCGAGCACCGCCCCGTGCCGCTGTGGCAGCACGTCATGGCGGGCAACCGGATGTACGACCTGTTCGCCAACCCGGACCGCGACGGCCGCCCCAAGGACGCCCCGCGCAACCCCGCCAAGGCGGTCAACCCCGAGCTCGTCCGGCTCGCCCGTTCCGAGCTGGACCGCGGCGGCCGGGACCGCTTCGCCAAGGGCCGCGGCCGTTCCATGCCCGCCGGCCGGCCCGGCCGGGTCTGGACCCCGGGCCGGATCGACGTCATCGAACGCCTCGACGCCGAGGGCCTGCTGCCCGCCATCACCTTCATCTTCAGCCGGGCCGGCTGCGAGGCCGCCGTCCAGCAGTGCCTCTCCTCGGGCCTCAGACTCAACCGCGACGCCGAACGCCGTCAGGTCCGCGAGATCGTCGAGCAGCGCTGCCAGGACATCCCCGACGAGGACCTGCACGTCCTCGGCTACTTCGAGTGGCTGGACGGCCTGGAGCGCGGCATCGCCGCCCACCACGCTGGCATGCTGCCCCGCTTCAAGGAGGTCGTCGAGGAGCTCTTCGTGAAGGGCCTGGTCAAGGCCGTCTTCGCGACCGAGACCCTCGCCCTCGGCATCAACATGCCCGCCCGCTCGGTGGTCATGGAGAAGCTCGTCAAGTGGAACGGCGAGACCCACGCCGACATCACCCCCGGCGAGTACACCCAGCTCACCGGCCGGGCCGGCCGCCGCGGCATCGACGTCGAGGGCCACGCCGTGGTGCTCTGGCAGCGCGGCCTCGACCCGGAGGCGCTGGCCGGCCTCGCCGGCACCCGCACCTACCCGCTCAAGTCCTCCTTCCGCCCCTCGTACAACATGGCGGTCAACCTGGTCGGGCAGTTCGGCCGGCACCGCTCCCGCGAGCTGCTGGAGACCTCCTTCGCCCAGTTCCAGGCGGACCGCTCGGTGGTCGGCATCGCCCGCCAGGTCCAGCGCAACGAGGAGGGCCTGGAGGGCTACCGCGAGTCGATGACCTGTCACCTCGGCGACTTCGACGAGTACATGGCGCTGCGCCGGCAGCTGAAGGACCGTGAGAACGAGCTGGCCCGCGAGGGCACCAGCCAGCGCCGGGCCGCCGCCGTCGTGGCCCTCGAACAGCTCAAGCCCGGCGACGTCATCCACGTGCCCACCGGCAAGTTCGCCGGCCTCGCCCTCGTCCTCGACCCCGGCCTGCCGCCGGTCGCCCGGGGCGGGCGCGGCGGCCCCCGGCACCCCGACTACCAGGACGGGCCCCGCCCGGTGGTGCTCACCGCCGAGCGCCAGGTCAAGCGCCTCGCCATGATCGACTTCCCGTACCCGGTCGCCGCCGTCGAGCGCGTGCGGATCCCGAAGTCCTTCAACCCGCGCAGCCCGCAGTCCCGCCGGGACCTCGCCTCCGCGCTGCGCACCAAGGCCGGCCACCTCGAACCCGAGCGGTACCGCCGCGGCCGCGCCGCCGCCGCGGACGACCCGGAGATCACCCGGCTCCGCGCCGAGCTGCGCCGGCACCCCTGCCACGGCTGCGACGAGCGCGAGGACCACGCCCGCTGGGCCGAGCGCTACCACCGGCTGCACCGCGACACCGAGCTGCTGGAACGCCGGATGCGCTCGCGCACCCACACCATCGCGCGCACCTTCGACCGGGTCTGCGGCCTGCTCGCCGACCTCGGCTACCTCCAGGGCGACACCGTCACGGACGACGGCAAGCGGCTCGGCCGGCTCTACGGCGAACTCGACCTGCTCGCCTCGGAGTGCATCCGCGAGGGCGTGTGGAAGGGCCTGTCCGCCGCCGAGCTCGCGGCCTGCGCCTCGGCGCTGGTGTACGAGGCCCGGCAGTCCGACGACGCCGTCGCCCCGCGCGTCCCGGAGGGCGCCGCCAAGGAGGCGCTCGGCAAGATGATCCGGATCTGGGGCCACCTCGACGCCCTGGAGGAGCAGCACCGGATCTCCACCGCGGAGGGCGTCGGCCAGCGCGAGCCCGACCTCGGCTTCGCCTGGGTCGCCTGGCGCTGGGCCCTCGGCCACAACCTGGACGCCGTCCTGCGCGACGCCGAGCTGCCGGCCGGCGACTTCGTCCGCTGGACGAAGCAGCTGATCGACGTCCTCGGCCAGATCCAGGACGCCGCCGGCGAGGACACCGACCTGCGGAGCACCGCCCGCAAGGCGGTCGACTCCCTCCGCCGCGGCATCATCGCCTACTCCTCGGTCGGCTAGCGGTCCACCGGCGGTGCCGCCGGGTGTGCGGGGTGATCCCCGC
>NZ_JBEYFP010000093.1:0-16024 GCF_040634455.1 Kitasatospora sp. NPDC007106 | reverse complement strand
AGAACGGGTAGTGCGCGAAGAGGTACGTCCAGTTCTTCAGGCCGTTGAAGGTGGGCGCGGTGAGCCGGCGGGTGCGGAGGCCGGCGGGGCGGCGGGCTCCGCGGTGGGCTTCCCGGACGGCTTCGCGGTGCCGGCGGCGGCAGCCGCGGCAGCGGCCGCCGCCGCCGTCGTGGTGCGCTCGGCACCGGCCAGCGGGACGGCCTGCTGGGTGGTGGCCTCGGCCCGGGCGGTGGACTCGGCGACGATCCGCCGCAGCTGGGCGCGGGTCGCCGAGGCGTCCAGGCGCCGGTCCGGGTCCTTCTCCAGCAGCCCCTCGATGACCGGCCGCAGCGGGCCGGCGTTGAGCGGCGGGGCGAGGTCCTCGGTCATCACGGCGGTGAGCGTGGCGAGCGCCGATCCGCGGTCGTACGGGGGCTTGCCCTCGACCATGGAGTAGAGCGTGCCGCCGAGCGACCACATGTCGGCCGGCGGGCCGGGCTTCCTGCCCTTGGCCCGCTCCGGCGAGATGTACGAGGGGGCGCCGACCAGCATGCCGGTGGAGGTGACGGAGGTGTCGCCCTCGACGCTCGCGATGCCGAAGTCGGTGAGCACCACCCGGCCGTCGTCGCCGATCAGCACGTTGGACGGCTTGACGTCGCGGTGCAGGATGCCGTGCTCGTGGGCGGCGCAGAGCACGCCCAGCACGTCGAGGGCGATCGCGGCGGCGCGGGCGGGCTCCAGCGGGCCGTCGTCCTTGATGACGTCGGCGAGGGAGCGGGACTCGACCAGCTCCATGACGATCCAGGGCCGCTCGTCCTCCTCGACCACGTCGAAGACGGTGACGGCGGCGGTGTGCCGGATCCGCGCGGTGGCCTTGGCCTCGCGCAGGGTCCGGACGATCAGGCGGTGCTTCTCGTCCTCGTCGACGGCGTCGGTCATCCGCAGTTCCTTGACCGCGACGATCCGGCCGAGCATCTCGTCCTCGGCCCGCCAGACCGTGCCCATCCCGCCACGGCCGAGGACGTCGTTCAAGCGGTACCGGCCGGCGAGCAGACGGCCGGTGGGCTCCTGCGGCTGCGTCATCGGTGCGCTCCCCCATGTGTTGCTGGCCGTGTGGTCATGACGGCGCGTCCGGCCGCAGCGGGCGGCGCACCCGGGGCCCAGAACGCCAAGTGCCCATCATCCCCTGTCGCTTCGGCCCGGGACCAATCGGCCCCACGCCCTTCGGACGGTCCGCGGCCGGCCCGCGTCCCGTTCGTGGCCGAAAAAGCACTGGCACGCGCGGATCGATCGTCCCATCGACTCGCACGCGTTCACGAATTCTCCCACTCCGGCGCACGATCACTCCACGTTGGATGCCGTGCTGACACACCGTCACCACGTCCCGGCGGCCGCCGGCCGGCACGCCGGAGCCCCCGGCCGGGGACGGCCGGGGGCTCCGGGGGCAGCAGCAGCGGCGGATCAGCCGTGCAGCGCCGGGTTGACGGTGACCTCGACCCGCTGGAACTCCTTGAGCTCCGAGTAGCCGGTGGTGGCCATGGCCCGGCGCAGCGCGCCGAAGAGGTTCATGGTGCCGTCCGGGGTGTGCGACGGGCCGGTGAGGATCTCCGCGATGGTGCCCACGGTGCCCAGGTCGACCTTCTTGCCGCGCGGGACGTCGTCGTGCACGGCCTCCATGCCCCAGTGGTGGCCCTTGCCGGGCGCGTCGGTGGCACGGGCCAGCGCCGCACCGATCATCACCGCGTCCGCGCCGCAGGCGACGGCCTTGGCGATGTCGCCGCTGTAGCCGACGCCGCCGTCCGCGATGACGTGCACGTAGCGGCCGCCGGACTCGTCCATGTAGTCGCGGCGGGCGGCGGCCACGTCGGCGACCGCGGTGGCCATGGGCACCTGGATGCCCAGCACGTTGCGGGTGGTGTGGGCGGCGCCGCCGCCGAAGCCGACCAGCACGCCGGCCGCGCCGGTGCGCATCAGGTGCAGCGCCGCGGTGTAGGTGGCGCAGCCGCCGACGATGACCGGCACGTCGAGCTCGTAGATGAACTGCTTGAGGTTGAGCGGCTCGGCGGCCGAGGAGACGTGCTCGGCGGAGACGGTCGTGCCGCGGATCACGAACACGTCCACACCGGCGTCGACGACGGCCTTGGAGAACTCGGCGGTGCGCTGCGGCGAGAGGGCGGCGGCGGTGACCACGCCGGAGTCGCGGACCTCCTTGATCCGCTGCCCGATCAGCTCGGCCTTGATCGGCTCGGCGTAGATCTCCTGCAGGCGGCGGGTGGCGTCGGCCTCGTCGGAGATGGCGGCGATCTCCTCCAGCAGCGGCTGCGGGTCCTCGTAGCGGGTCCAGAGGCCTTCGAGGTTGAGCACGCCGAGGCCGCCGAGCCTGCCGATGGCGATGGCCTGCTGGGGCGAGACCACGCTGTCCATCGGGGCCGCCAGGAAGGGCAGCTCGAAGCGGTAGGCGTCGATCTGCCAGGCGATCGAGACCTCCTTCGGGTCCCGCGTACGGCGGCTGGGGACGACGGCGATGTCGTCGAAGGCGTACGCCCGGCGGCCGCGCTTGCCTCGCCCGATCTCGATCTCAGTCACTTCGAGCCCTTCTGCTGCTGTGCATCTGCCGGCCGGGTCACCCCGGCCGCCCCCCAGTATCCCGCACCGGTCCCGGCGGCCGCCCCACCGTCCGCGACACGGGCATGCGCCAGGGGCGCGCGGGGAGACCTCCCCGCGCGCCCCTGGGGGTGCGGTCGTGCCGGTCGCTCAGCGGCTGCTGTAGTTGGGCGCCTCGACGGTCATCTGGATGTCGTGCGGGTGGCTCTCCTTGAGGCCGGCCGCGGTGATCCGGACGAACCGGCCCTTGCTCTCCATCTCGGCGACGGTGGCCGCGCCGACGTAGCCCATGGTCTGCCGCAGGCCGCCGACCAGCTGGTGCAGCACCGCCGACAGCGGGCCGCGGTAGGGCACCTGGCCCTCGATGCCCTCGGGCACGAGCTTGTCGTCCGAGGCGACCTCGGCCTGGAAGTAGCGGTCCTTGGAGTAGGAGCGGCCCTGGCCGCGGGACTGCATGGCGCCGAGCGAGCCCATGCCGCGGTAGGACTTGTACTGCTTGCCGTTGATGAACTGCAGCTCGCCGGGCGACTCCTCGCAGCCGGCCAGCAGCGAGCCGAGCATCACGGTGTCGGCACCGGCGGCGAGCGCCTTGCCGATGTCTCCGGAGTACTGCAGGCCGCCGTCGCCGATCACCGGCACGCCGGCCGCGCGGCAGGCGAGGGCGGCCTCGTAGATGGCGGTGATCTGCGGCACGCCGATGCCGGCGACCACGCGGGTGGTGCAGATGGAGCCGGGGCCGACGCCGACCTTGACGCCGTCGACACCGGCGTCGATCAGCGCCTGGGCGCCGTCACGGGTGGCGACGTTGCCGCCGATGACGTCGACCTTGACCGCCGCCTTGATCTTGGCGATCCAGGCGAGGGCGTTGTGGCTGTGGCCGTGCGAGGTGTCGACGACCAGGAAGTCGACGCCGGCGCCGACCAGGGCCTGGGCGCGGTCGAAGGCCTCGGCGGAGGCGCCGACGGCGGCGCCGACCAGCAGGCGGCCCTCGGAGTCCTTGGCGGCGTTCGGGTACTGCTCGGCCTTGACGAAGTCCTTGACCGTGATGAGGCCCTTGATCCGGCCGTCCTCGTCGACCAGGGGCAGCTTCTCGATCTTGTGGCGGCGGAGCAGCGCCATGGCGTCCTCGCCGGAGATGCCGACCTTGCCGGTGATCAGCGGCATCGGGGTCATGATCTCGCGGACCTGGCGGGTGCGGTCCGTCTCGAAGGCCATGTCGCGGTTGGTGACGATGCCCAGCAGGCGGCCCTCGGGGTCGGCCACCGGCACGCCGCTGATCCGGAACCGCGCGCAGAGGGCGTCGGCCTCGGCGAGGGTGGCCTCCGGGCCGACGGTGATCGGGTCGGCGACCATGCCGGACTCGGAGCGCTTGACGAGGTCGACCTGGCCGACCTGGTCCTCGATCGACAGGTTGCGGTGCAGCACGCCGACGCCGCCCTGGCGGGCCATGGCGATGGCCATCCGGGACTCGGTGACCTTGTCCATCGCCGCCGAGAGCAGCGGGATGTTCACCCGGACGTTGCGGGAGACCCGCGAGGAGGTGTCGACCTGGTTCGGCAGCACCTCGGAGGCCCCGGGCAGCAGCAGGACGTCGTCGTACGTGAGTCCGAGCATCGCGAACTTCTCGGGTACGCCTGCGGCGTTGTAAGACATTGTGTGGGGACCTTCCGTGGCGGCCGTTGATCTGATCGCTTCCGGCTGAGGGTGTCCGGAGCATTGGTCTCAGGAGGGCGGGGCGTCGGCCTGGGTCAGGACCGTCGCCGCACCCGCGCACACCGGCACGGGCGGACCGCCAAGACGCCGCAATGCTCGGAGGTTCCTCCAAGGGAACCCCGGTCGCACCCACGAAACTTTGGCGACCTGCCCAGGCGCCGATACCTCATGGTACTGGTGTCCGGAGTGTCGGTTGGCGCTCTCCTTGACAACGCAGAAGTCAGGAGGACTCTTCCGCGAGCGCGCGAAGTCGGCTGAGCGCACGGTGCTGGGCGACCCGGACGGCGCCCGGGGACATCCCGAGCACCTCGCCGGTCTCCTCCGCGGACAGCCCGGCGGCCACCCTCAGCAGCACGAGTTCGCGCTGGCGGGCCGGCAGGTTGGAGAGCAGTTCCTTGATCCAGGCGGCGTCGCTGCTGAGCAGGGCGCGCTCCTCCGGGCCGAGCGACTCGTCCGGGGTCTCCGGCAGGTCGTCGGGCGGGATCACGGTGGAACCGGGGCCGCGCATCGCGGCCCGCTGCAGGTCGGCGATCTTGTGCGCGGCGATGCCGTACACGAAGGCCTCGAACGGCCGGCCCTCGTCGCGGTAGCGCGGCAGTGCGCAGAGCACCGCCACGCAGACCTCCTGCACCACGTCGTCCACGTGGTGCCGGGCGCCGCCGGGCAGCCGGACGAGCCGGCCCCGGCAGTAGCGCAGCGCCAGCGGGTGGACGTAGGCGAGCAGGGCGTCCACGGCCGGGCCCTCGCCGGCGACGGCGGCCGCCACGACCTCGTTCAGCTGGGGCGACGCCCCGCTGCCGAGCACGGGCCGGCGCGGTGCACCGGTGTCCGCGTACGACGCATCGCCCGGACCGCTGGGCGGAGCCGGGTCGGGCCGGGCCTCGCCGGGGGCGCCGGCCTCGTCGTCACGCATCGGTCCATGGTGCCTGGTCGTTCCGGCGAACGCGGCACCGCGTCCGGAGTTGTGCATCGGAACGTTATGCGTGATCGCCGTACCCACCGCACCGCCTCCCGCCCCTGTGCCCGTCGTTCCTGCTGCGGCTGCACTCGTCTCCGCAGTACCCGTCCGCTGGTTCCCGAGGTGCTCCACTCCTCCATGGTGCAGCCTCGGGACCACGACGTCACACGTCCGGGCCCGGGGAGCCGCGGCGCGGCCGCCCCGTCAGCGGACCAGGCCCCAGCGGAAGCCGAGCGCCACGGCGTGCGCGCGGTCCGACGCGCCGAGCTTCTTGAACAGGCGCCGGGCGTGCGTCTTGACCGTGTCCTCGGAGAGGAACAGCTCGCGGCCGATCTCCGCGTTGCTCCGGCCGTGGCTCATGCCCTCCAGCACCTGGATCTCACGGGCCGTCAGCGTCGGCGCCGCCCCCATGTCGGGGCTGCGCAGCCGACGCGGCGCGAGCCGCCACGTCGGGTCCGCGAGCGCCTGGGTGACGGTGGCCCGCAGTTCGGCGCGCGAGGCGTCCTTGTGCAGGTAGCCGCGGGCGCCGGCGGCGACCGCGAGCGCCACGCCGTCCAGGTCCTCGGCGACGGTGAGCATGATGATGCGGGCGCCCGGGTCGGCGGACAGCAGCCGCCGGACCGTCTCCACCCCGCCGAGGCCGGGCATCCGGACGTCCATCAGAACGAGATCGGAGCGGTCGGCCACCCAGCGGCGGAGGACCTCCTCACCGTTCGTCGCAGTGGTCACCCGGTCGACGCCGGGCACGGTCGCGACCGCTCGGCGAAGCGCCTCCCGGGCGAGCGGGGAATCGTCGCAGACGAGTACGGATGTCATGACCGTCCTCCGCAGCTGATCCGCGTCACGTTGAGCCTCCTGGCTGGTACGAAACCTCTCCGACACGGCCGACTGGCGACGGACCCCGTTCTGATCGCCGATGCCACCGCGATCGTTCCCGACGTCCAGCGCTTGCTAACCGCCTCCGTACATCCAACGACCGTCACTCGAATGAGTTACGGCCTTCGGGGCCATCGCCACCACTGTACGTGGCCGACCCATCACGGATCATGCGCCTCGCGGTGCACACGCCGCAGATTCGTGCAGCGGACGCGCGGTCCGCATGGCGCGCGCACCCGACGTCCCGGGCCCGTACCCGGGGACGACCGGCGCACTGCCACCCGATTGCCACGCGGAGCCTGACCACCACCATGCCCCGTTTGTCCGTTTTTATAGCTTCTATACGGTCATTGACTGTTGTGTCGGTGTGTGGGTGACTTGTCCTGTTGGGAGCCGTAAGTCATATTTCCAGGTGTCCGTACCGGCCCCGAGCAGCCTCGCCGCAGCGGGCGGGCCCCGAGACCTTTTTGCAACCGCGTCGATCCGAGCCCGAGTCCTGAGTCATTGAAGGGAATGAGCCATGGCAGATTTCTCCCGCCTCCCCGGCCCCAACGCAGACCTCTGGGACTGGCAGCTCTCCGCCGCCTGCCGCGGCGTCGACAGTTCTCTCTTCTTCCACCCCGAGGGCGAGCGCGGGGCCGCGCGCAGCTCGCGCGAGGCCAGTGCCAAGGAGGTCTGCATGCGGTGCCCCGTGCGGGCCGAGTGCGCGGCACACGCCCTGGCCGTCCGGGAGCCGTACGGCGTGTGGGGCGGACTGACCGAGGACGAGCGCGAGGAGCTGCTGGGCCGCTCGCGGAACAGGCAGCTGGCCGAGGTGCCGCTGGCGATGCCGGCGAACGTCCGGCAGTGACGCGCGGCCAGGGCTCGGCGCAGCGGGATCCGGCCGGACCGGCCATGAAGAAACGTTTCAGCGGCGACCAGGACGGACGGCCGTCGACCGATCAGCGGGCGGCGGCCGCTGCCGCCAGCTGATCCAGCATCAGCCCCACCGCGGGCACCCCCGCCAGGTCCGGCAGGGTCAGCGCGACCACCTCCCGGCGCACCGGCTCGCCCGCGGCCGTCTCCAGCGGCACCACCGCCACCCCGTCGCGCCGCACCGCGTCCAGCGCCATGCCCGGCAGCACCGCCACCCCCAGCCCGGCCGCCACCAGGCCCACCACCGCGGGGTAGTCGTCGGTCGCGAAGTCGATCCGGGGCTGGAAGCCGGCACCCGCGCACAGCTCCACCAGGTGGCCCCGGCACTGCGGACAGCCCGCGATCCACTGCTCGTCCGCCAGCTCGCCCACCCCCACCGGGACGCCGTCCCGGCCCGCGAGCCGGTGCCCGGCCGGCACCAGCACCACCATCGGGTCGTCCAGCAGCGGCTGCACCACCAGGTCGGACCAGTCGGTCGCGGCCGCGGACGCCGCGGCCTCCAGCGCCGCCTCGGCCCTGGCCTCGCGGGCCGAGGCGTGCGGGGACGGCACCACCGCGGCACCGCCCTGCGAGTCCGGGTAGCGGAACGCCAGCGCCACCTCGCACTCCCCCGCCCGCACCATCGCCGGGGACTCCGGCGGCTCGGCCTCGACCAGCGACACGCGCATGCCCGGGCGCGCCGCCCGGAGCTGGGCCACCGCCTTCGGCACCAGCGTGGAGCTCGCCGTCGGGAAGGACACCAGGCGCACCCGGCCCGAGCGGAGGCCGGCGATCGCCGCGACCTCCTCCTCCGCGGCGGACAGGCCCGCCAGGATGCCGGAGGCGTGCTTCAGCAGCACCTCGCCGGCCTCGCTGAGCTGCATGCCCTTGCCGGAGCGGACCACCAGCGGGGTGGCCACCGACTTCTCCAGGGCCTTCATCTGCTGGCTCACGGCGGGCTGGGTGCAGCCCAGCTCGCGCGCGGCGGCGGAGAAGGAACCGGTGCGGGCGACAGCGCGGAGCACTCGGAGGTGGCGGGCCTCGATCATGGCTCAGTTATAAGCCACCCTTTGACCCCGCCGGAAGCGAACGGATCACCCAGGACGGGCTCCCCCGACGCCGGGGGAATCCCCCGCAGGCGCGCGGCGCACTGCGCGAGGCGCAGGGGCAGCATCCCCGCCGCTTCCCCCGTGTGGCGCCACGGCCCCGGCGGGGATGCCCGGGTACGGGTCCTCGCCCCTTCGCGCGGTCCTCCTGCGGCCCCGGCCGGCATGCCCCCGCGCGCCCGTGCTGTCCTTGCCCGTCCGCGCTGGGTGGGCCCGTCCCGGATCGCACAGTTCCCCGCGCCCCTGAGGGGTCGCTCTTCCCGGGAACGCCGGAGGCCCGGCTCCTCCCGCCGGGTGGGCGGGAGGAGCCGGGCCTCCGGGGAGCGACTCGCGTCAGTGGGAGTGGCCGTGGCCGCCGTGCGAGTGGCCGTGACCGTTGTCGGCCTCCTCCTCCTTCTTCTCCACCACGAGGGTCTCGGTGGTGAGGAGCAGGGAGGCGATGGAGGCGGCGTTCTCCAGGGCCGAGCGGGTGACCTTGACCGGGTCGATGACGCCGGCCTTCACCAGGTCGCCGTACTCGCCGGTGGCGGCGTTGTAGCCGTGGCCGGTCTCCAGGTCGGCGACCTTGGAGGTGATGACGTAGCCCTCCAGGCCGGCGTTCTGGGCGATCCAGCGCAGCGGCTCGGCCAGGGCCTTGCGGACGACCGCGACACCGGTGGCCTCGTCGCCGGACAGGCCCAGGCCGCCGTCGAGGACCTTGGCGGCGTGCACGAGGGAGGCGCCGCCACCGGCGACGATGCCCTCCTCGACCGCGGCGCGGGTCGCCGAGATGGCGTCCTCGAGGCGGTGCTTGCGCTCCTTCAGCTCCACCTCGGTGGCGGCGCCGACCTTGATGACGCAGACGCCGCCGGCCAGCTTGGCCAGGCGCTCCTGCAGCTTCTCGCGGTCCCAGTCGGAGTCGGTGGAGGCGATCTCGGCCTTGATCTGGCCGACGCGGCCGGCCACGGCCTCGGAGTCGCCGGCACCGTCGACGAGGATGGTCTCGTCCTTGGTGACGGTGATGCGGCGGGCGGTGCCGAGCACGTCAAGGCCGGCCTGGTCGAGCTTGAGGCCGACCTCCTCGGAGATGACGGTCGCGCCGGTGAGGACGGCGATGTCGCCGAGGATCGCCTTGCGGCGGTCGCCGAAGCCGGGGGCCTTGACGGCCACCGCGTTGAAGGTGCCGCGGATCTTGTTGACCACCAGGGTGGACAGCGCCTCGCCGTCGACGTCCTCGGCGATGATCAGCAGCGGGCGGGAGCCGCCCTGCAGGATCTTCTCCAGCAGCGGCAGGAGCTCCTGGATGGAGGAGATCTTGCCCTGGTTGATCAGGATGTACGGGTCGTCGAGGACCGCCTCCTGGCGCTCCGCGTCGGTCACGAAGTACGGCGACAGGTAGCCCTTGTCGAACTGCATGCCCTCGGTGAACTCGAGCTCGACGCCGAAGGTGTTGGACTCCTCGACGGTGATGACACCGTCCTTGCCGACCTTGTCGATCGCCTCGGCGATGAGCTCGCCGACCTGGGTGTCCTGGGCGGAGAGGGACGCGACGGCGGCGACGTCGTCCTTGCCCTCGATCTCGCGGGCCACCGAGAGCAGGTGCTCGGAGACGGCGGCGACGGCCTTGTCGATGCCCTTCTTCAGGGCGGCCGGGCCGGCGCCGGCGGCGACGTTGCGCAGGCCCTCGTTGACCAGGGCCTGGGCGAGCACGGTGGCGGTGGTGGTGCCGTCGCCCGCGACGTCGTTGGTCTTGGTGGCGACCTCCTTGACCAGCTGCGCGCCGAGGTTCTCGTACGGGTCGTCGAGCTCGACCTCGCGGGCGATGGTCACACCGTCGTTGGTGATGGTGGGGGCGCCGAACTTCTTGTCGATGACGACGTTGCGGCCCTTGGGGCCGATGGTCACCTTGACCGTGTCGGCCAGCTTGTTGACACCGCGCTCCAGCGAGCGGCGGGCGTCCTCGTCGAACTGCAGGATCTTCGCCATGTTCCCGTTTCCTCAGGGTCTTACGGTATGGACCAACAAGCACGCCCCGGCCCGGGTCAGTGCTGACGCGGTTCCGGGGCGGGCCGTTACGGCTTACTTCTCGATGATGGCGAGAACGTCGCGGGCCGAGAGGACGAGGTACTCCTCGCCCTGGTACTTGACCTCGGTGCCGCCGTACTTGGAGTACAGGACGATGTCACCGACGGCGACGTCGAGCGGCAGGCGCTGGCCGTCCTCGAAGCGGCCCGGGCCGACGGCCAGGACGACGCCCTCCTGGGGCTTCTCCTTGGCGGTGTCCGGGATAACCAGGCCGGAGGCCGTGGTGGTCTCGGCGTCGAGCGGCTGGACCACGATGCGGTCCTCGAGCGGCTTGATGGCAACCTTGCTGCTGGTGGTCACGTCCGAGCTCCCCTTCGGAGATTACGGGGTTGTCTAACAGGGAAGGGCGATGTCCGCAGGCCTGCCGTCGCGGGGGTCAGGCGCGCTCCGTCGCGTTGGCACTCCCCCGGGGGGAGTGCCAGGAACGACCATAGGCCGCCGTTAGCACTCAGTCAACCAGAGTGCCAACGCCAGTCGCCCGGTGTCCCCGGGTGCGGGTGAGTAGTCGTACTCATGTGCGGCACCGGCGCGGCTGGGACGATGGCTGCATGACCGCGATCCGACCCTCCGTCACCCGGGACCTCCTGCACACCGCCTGGCTGCTCGCCGTCGAGACGGCGCTCGGCACCGGAGCGGTGTACGCCCTGATCGTCCTGCTGTTCGCGCTGGCCACCCCGGACAGCGGCATCGGCGTGGTGGCGGCGTGCATCGGCGTGTTGGCCGCCGCGGTGGCCGTGCCGCTCACCGCGATCGCGGTGAGCGTGCGCCGCGGGTACCGGATCGCACCGGTGGCCCTGGTGGTCGTCGGACCGGCGCTGGTCGCCGGCGCGCTGTCCGTGCTCGGCCACTGAGCGGCGGCCGCGCCCCGGACCCGGCGGGACCCGGCGGGACCCGGGGAGACCCGGGGAGACCCGGGAGAGAATGACCGGGTGGAGATCGAATCGTTCCGGGCGCTGCTGACCGACGAGGGGCGGGCGCTGCTCGCCGAACTGCGGGAGTTCACCCCCGACCGGGAGCTGGCGCTGGCCACCCGGCTGCGCCGGGACCACCCGGCGGAGCTGGTGCGGGCCGCCTTCGAGCAGGCACGGCTGCGGCAGCGCGCGCGGGCCAAGTTCGGCGCGGACGCCGACCTCATGTTCTTCACCCCGGACGGCGTCGAGCAGGCCACCCGGCGCAGCGTCGCCGAGTGGCGGGCGGCCCGGTTCGCGGGTCTGGGCGTGCGGCGGCTGGCGGACCTGTGCTGCGGCATCGGCGGGGACGCGATCGCGCTGGCCCGGGCCGGGGTGTCGGTGCTGGCGGTGGACCGGGATCCGCTGACCTGCGCGGTGGCCGCGGCCAACGCGGCGGCGCTCGGCCTCGCCGGGCTGGTGGAGGTGCGCTGCGCGGACGTCACCGAGGTGGACACCGACGGCTTCGACGCGGTGTTCACCGATCCGGCGCGGCGCACCGCGCGCGGGCGGGTCTTCGACCCGGAGGCCTACTCCCCGCCGCTGTCCTGGGCGCTGGAGGCGGCGCGGCGGACGCCGTTCGGGGCGCTGAAGGTCGCCCCGGGGATCCCGCACGAGCTGGTGCCGGAGGGCGCGGAGGCGGAGTGGGTCTCCGACCACGGCGAGGTGAAGGAGGCGGTGATCTGGTTCGGCACCGGGGCGGCGGCGCCGTACCGGGCGACGGTGCTGCCGGGTGGCGGCAGCCTCTCGGGCACCGGTGACCGGGCCGGGGCCGGCCCGGTCGGCCGCTACCTGTACGAGCCGGACGGCGCGGTGATCCGGGCCGGCCTGGTGGCGGACGTGGCGCGCAGCGTGGGCGGCCGGCTGGTCGACCCGCAGATCGCGTACGTGACGGCGGACGAGCTGGTGCCGACCCCCTTCGCCCACGCGTACGAGATCGGCGAGGTGCAGCCGTACAACGTGAAGCGGCTGAAGGCGCTGCTGCGCGAGCGCGGCGCCGGCACGGTCGTGATCAAGAAGCGCGGGATCGCCATCACCCCGGAGGAGCTGCGCCGGCAGTTGAAGCCGAGCGGCCCGCACGAGGTGACGGTGATCCTGAGCCGGACGGACGACGGCCCGCTGATGATGCTGGGTCAGCCGGCCGCGATGTAGTCCTCCAGGCGGCCGACGGCGAAGCCCTGCTCCTGGATGCGGGCCAGCAGTTCGCCGAACATCGTGGTCATCGTCTCGCCCTTGAGGTCCTTGGGGCCGCGGAAGTGGGCGAGGATGATGTCGCCGGGGCGGAGCTTCTTGTCGGCGGCCTGGTACTGCATGTCGTGGATCTGCATGGACTCGCGCCAGAGCACCACGGCGCGCGGGCCGCAGGCGCGGACGGCTGCGCCCAGCGACGGGGTGTGCGCGCCGTCGCCGTACGGCGGGCGGAAGAGCGTCGGGGCGGTGCCGTACTGCTCGGTGAGCGCGGTCTGGGCCTCGCAGACCTCGGACTTCTGGCGCTCGGGCGAGAGCCGGCTCATCGCGGGGTGGTCGACGGAGTGGTTGTGGATGCGGTTGCCGAGGGCCTGCAGCGGCTTGAAGTAGCCGTAGTCGCCGCGGACGATGTCCCGGGTCAGGAACATCGAGAACGGCACCTTGAGGTCGGTGGCCATCTCGACGAACTTCGGGTCCTTCTCGGCGCCGTCGTCGATGGTGATGAAGACGACCTTGTCGGTGGTCCGCACCTCGCTGAAGACCGGGACGGGCCCGGTGGCGGTCAGCTTGACCGGCTTGTCGGCGGGGGCGGCCGGGGCCGCGGGCAGCGGCTTGAGGCCCCACTTGGCCCACGCGGCCGGCCGGTCCTGGGCGGCGGGCGCGGCCGCGGCGGTGGTGCCGGGTGCGGAGGAGGCGGGCCGTGAGGGCGGCGCCTGGGCCCCCCGGTGCTGTGCGCCGCTGCCGCAGGCGGTGAGTGCCACCAGCAGGACGGCCGCCCCCGCGGCACAGGACATGGACCTCTTCGGCAACGTGCGCTCCCCCCACCCGGCCCGGCGGCGGTGCGCACCGGGTCCAGCGTTCTCTCAGGAGGGCACGCTACTCGACGTGCGCACGGGTGAACGACCAGCGGTGGACGGGTCGCGCGGTCAACCCGTCCGGCGGATCGGGGAGGTGCGCCGGCTCGCCCGTCCACCAGGTGATGAGCAGCACCCGGTCGCCCTCGGCAGTGAGCAGTTCGAGGCGCTCGGGGGCGGCGGCGCGCAGGCCGGGCAGCACCTCCTCGCGCACCCACCGCTCCAGTTCGGCGGCCCGCCCCTCGGCGGCGCGGGCCTCCCACATGAGGGCGCGGGTCACCGCAGCGACTCGTGCGCGTGCGCGTGGAACTCGGTGTGCGGGACGTGCACCTCGGTGACCGGCAGCGAGGAGTCCGCGGACAGGTCGAAGGCGGAGGGGGTGCGGCCCCGGCGGACCATCTCGGAGCCGAGCGCGGCGACCATGGCGCCGTTGTCGGTGCACAGGCCCGGGCGGGGCACCCGCAGCACGATGCCGGCCCGGTCGCAGCGCTGCTGGGCCATCTCCCGCAGCCGGGAGTTGGCGGCGACGCCGCCGCCGATCATGAGGTGGTCGACGCCGTTGTCCTTGCAGGCGCGGACGGCCTTGCGGGTGAGCACGTCGGTGACGGCCTCCTGGAAGGACGCGGCGACGTCGGCGACCGGGACCTCCTCACCGGCCCGGCGCTTCGCCTCGACCCAGCGGGCGACGGCGGTCTTCAGACCGGAGAAGGAGAAGTCGTAGGCGGGGTCGTTCGAGGCGCTGAGGCCGCGCGGGAAGGCGATGGCCTTCCCGTCGCCGTCGCGGGCGGTGCGGTCGACGTGCGGGCCGCCGGGGAAGCCGAGGCCGAGCACCCGGGCGACCTTGTCGAAGGCCTCGCCGGCGGCGTCGTCGATGGTGGCGCCGAGCGGTCGGACGTCGCTGGTGATGTCGGAGGAGAGCAGCAGCGAGGAGTGGCCGCCGGAGACCAGCAGCGCCATGGTCGGCTCGGGCAGCCGGCCGTGCTCCAGCTGGTCGACGCAGATGTGCGAGGCGAGGTGGTTGACGCCGTACAGCGGCTTGTCGAGGGCCCAGGCGTAGGCCTTGGCGGCGGAGACGCCGACGAGCAGGGCGCCGGCGAGGCCGGGGCCGGCGGTGACGGCGATGCCGTCGAGGTCGGTGGCCTTGATCCCGGCGGTGTCGAGGGCCCGCTGGATGGTCGGGACCATCGCCTCCAGGTGGGCGCGGCTGGCGATCTCGGGGACGACGCCGCCGTAGCGGGCGTGGTCGTTGACGCTGGAGGCGACCGCGTCGGCGAGCAGGGTGGTGCCGTGGACGATGCCGACGCCGGTCTCGTCGCAGGAGGTCTCGATGCCGAGGACGAGCGGTTCGTCAGCCATTCTTCGGGTCCTTCGAATCGTGCGTGGGATGGTCGAGGCGCATGACGAGCGCGTCGACGTTCGCGGGCTGGTAGTAGCCGCGGCGGACGCCGACCGGCTGGAAGCCGAACCGCTCGTACAGCCGCTGGGCGCGCAGGTTGTCGACCCGGACCTCCAGCAGCAGTTCGGCGCAGCCGCGGCGGGCGGACTCCTCGACGAGGTCGGTGAGCAGCGCGGTGCCGAGGCCGGCGCCCTGCAGGCGCTCGTCGACGGCGATGGTCTGGACGTCGCCCTCGGTGCCGACGGCCATCAGGCCGGCGTAGCCGACGATGCGGTCGTCCTCGGTGGTGGCGACGGTGTAGTGGCGGGTGCCGCCGGGGTGGGCCTCGGCCAGTTCGGACCAGTACATGGCGGGCGACCAGGCGTCCTCGGGGAACAGCCGCAGTTCGAGGTCCATGACCGGTTCGATGTCCCACCACCGCATCGGGCGGAGGATCACGTCCATCCCACGCCCCTCTCCGCGGCGGGCCGGCGGGTCATGCGGGGAGCACCGCCTTGTACCCGGCCGGGACCTGGGCGTCGGGGCGGCGCAGGTAGAGCGGGGCGTTGGGCAGCAGGTCGCGGCCGGCGGCGAGTTCGGCGGCGGCGAAGTCGGCGAGGGCGCCGGCCGAGACGTGCTCGGGGCCGGTCGCGCCGGGGAAGGTCTCGGGGTAGAGCAGGGCGCCGGCGCCGACCGAGCGCTGCGGCGGGGTCAGGTCGCCGGGGCGGTCGACGGCGGGGCCCTCCGTCCGGGTGCCGTCCTCGTCGTAGGCGGCCCAGTAGACCTCCTTGCGGCGGGCGTCGGTGGCGGCGGTGAACGGGCCGGTCAGCCCCTCGCGGCGGGCCTGGTGGGCGATCGCGTCGAGGGTGCAGACGCCGTGCACGGGCAGGCCGAGCGCGTGGCCGAGGGCGGCGGCGGTGACCAGGCCGACCCGCAGGCCGGTGTACGGGCCGGGGCCCACGCCGACCGCGATCGCGGTGAGCTCGCGCTTGTCGACGCCGGCGGTGCGCAGCACGTCGCCGATGGTGGGCAGGAGCAGCTCGCCGTGCCGTCTGGCATCGACCTCGTAGGACTCGGCGAGGACGGCCGTGCCGTCGTGGACGGCGGCGGTGACGGCGGGGGTTGCGGTGTCGAACGCGAGCAGCAGCACGGCATCAAGGTTAGAGGGTCGGCCGGGGCCGTCGCCCCGGCGGTGCGGGGTGGACGGCCGCGGCGGTATCTGCGGCGGCGGCCGGGGGTGGGAACACACCATCGGATCGCGCCATCGGGCGGGCGCGGACCTGGCACGATGGGGCGGACACGGGCAGCGAGCGGTGGGAGCGTGCGTGGTGAGGACGGTTCCGGGCCTGGTGGTCGCCGGGCTGACGGCGGGGGCCGTGGCGGTGGTGGCGCTCCTGGCCGTCCAGGCGGAGGGGGCGCAGTCGCGGGCCGAGGAGGCCCGGGCGGCGGCCGGCGCGACCGCCGAC